>DODH01000054.1:1835-11795 GCA_003545625.1 Nitrospina sp. | reverse complement strand
CCCCTGCCAAGGGGCTAGTCCCGACCCTTTTATCTCAATCTTGGGTTTGCGAAAAAAGCAACCAAGTCTTTGACGGAAATCATTCCTACAATCTTACCATTCTCCGTAATCGGGAGATGCCGAACCTTTTTTTTCGCCATAAAAGCATTGGCTTCCGTCAACGGCTGGTGGCAATCCAGCGTTATTATTGGCTGGGCGGTCATAACAGCAGTTACTTTTATGGTTTTGGGATCCAACCCTCCGCCCAGGACCTTGCGTGTTAAATCCGTTTCCGTCACGATTCCAATGTATTCATCATTTTCTTTTACCAGAAGCGAGCCTATGTTTTTTTCGTGCATGAATTTGGCAGTTTCTTGAACGGTGGAATCTGGCCCAATGCTGATTACGGAAGTGGTCATAAAATCGGCTATTTCCGTCCGGGCATTCTGGTCTTTTACGTACCTGTGGGGGGTGTACTTTGCCATAATTAACCTCCAAATCAGGAAGTGAACCTGCTTATAAATTTGGATGCCGGGTTTTTGCAGGGGATTCTTTTCGTTTTTTTAAAACTTTCAAGCAAATCCGGTGAAATTGATGGAAAGCTCAAGATAAGTAAAGGGGAACTGGAATATTAGCCTGGAAATTCCCTGAATTTCTTGTACAAGTTTTGTTATTGCAGGGGTTTGACGGGTACAAGGGCTTTATCCAAATCTTTGATGCGGATATTGATGTCTTTGATCGGGTAGACCGTAATCCGGGTTGTGGATGTGGAAATTGCCTGGTTGATATGCCCACCCCGCTTTTCATTGATTTCATATCCGTGTAGATGCAAGGGGTGCCCCGGCACGGACAAGACCTGCTGAATAGTAGGGTTGATTCCATATAGTCCTTGCATGCTCCAGCTTCCTGTCTTGTATTCAATAAATTTAAAATTGTCCTTAAGAGAATAGCCCTCGTTCAAATCTAATCCGCCAATAGGTATGTGGCATGTGGCAGTAGATTTTACCTCATCCAGTTTCCCTCCGATATGTATCGCTGCCAGGCCCAGATTTTCAGAAGGGAATTTGTTCTCTATCCATTCGTGAACATTTTCTCCGGCAGACAGGGTGTATTCCCTTAGTTCTTTGGGATCACATAATGCAATAGCCATGAACGGGAATTGGGGGAGGGCGTCTTCCGGACCGATCACTGGGCTCTTCAGATTCTCTTTATGGTCGGGATGATCGTGATTGAGGTTGATCAGTTTTCCCGGAGGAATGCTTTCCGGGTCAGCCCAAAGAAACTCGGGGCTTTCAGCGAACCCTTCGACGATGGCTTCGCCATTGCGTTTATACCAATTGGTGGTTCCCAATCCGATCACCGGCCACTCTTTGTCAAAGTTTGCTATTTCCTGGGTAATTTCCTCTATTTTTGAGAAGTGAAAAAAATCGCCCTTTAGCAACCGCTCTACTGTGTTGTAGGCAAGGATGATTGATCGTTTATCACTGATTATCATGGTTATCCTTTGAAATGGTCAGCCCTTTTGCAGGGCGGGTTGTTGCTGGGTCAGGCAATGGATACCACCCAGCCCCCAAATGAGGGTTTTGCATGGAATTGGGATGATAGCTCGTCCCGGAAACAAAGGAGCTATCAGATCCTGAGCTTTCCTATCATTGGGATGATCATATATCGGTACCAGTACCGCGTGGTTGGTAATGTAAAAGTTTGCGTAGCTGGCAGGAAGACGTTCTTTCTCGGTGCCAACGTAACCCGGCATGGGTAGTGGAATTATATGGAATGGGTTTCCGTCCTGGTCCTTTGCAGCTTGCAGGCGCTCATAATTATGTTTTAACCCTAGATAGTTTACGTCTCTTTCATTTTCCTCTAAAGAGCAAACAATGGTGGTGGGGTTTACGAAACGGGCCAGATTGTCGATATGTCCATCGGTGTCGTCTCCCTCCAAATCCCCACTCAACCAGATGATTTTTGACGTGGCTAAATAATTTTTTAAAAATTCTTCCATGCGTTCCCGTCGTATCCCTCCATTGCGATTTGGGTTGAGGATGCAGGAATCGGTGGTCAAGCAGGTTCCACGACCGTTTACCTCTATAGCACCTCCTTCCAAAACAATTCCCGGTTTGAATTTTAGGTAGTCCAATTGTTCGGCAATGATGCCACCCACAAGGTCATCGAGCTCCCATTTATATTTCCGTCCCCAGGAATCAAAATCCCAGTCGTTGATAGCTACTTCTTTCTCTCGCACCAGGAAATTAGGGCCGTAGTCTCGGATCCATGAGTCATTAGTAGGAATATCATACAAAGAAACCTGGTCCATGTTCACGCCATTGGACTGCAGTTTAATACGCAAAGTTTCTTCCGCAGATTTATCCTGAATCAGAATATGGGTTTGTTCTCCCTTAGCGATGGCTTTTACAATTTGAAGGTAGTCGGATTCGACTTGTTCCATATCCTGGTTGGGCCAGGTTTCGGGATCATGGGGCCAGGTCAGCCAGGTGCTTGCATGGGGTTCCCATTCGGCTGGCATGCGATAACCTTCAGAGGCAGGAAAATCATTCATCGGTATCAAGATACAGTTTAGAGAGACCTTGATATGCATCGACCCTCCGGTCCCTTAAGAAAGGCCAGTTTTGCCTTACCGATTCGATTTCTGGCAGGGAGCATTGAGCAATCACGATCTCGGGTTCATTTTCAGCCTGTCCGATAACCTTTCCAAATGGATTACAGATAAAGGATTGGCCCCAGAAGGTCAGAGCATTTTCCCGGCCCACCCGGTTTACTGATCCGAGAAAGACACCATTGGAAATAGCGTGAGATTTTTGTATGGTTTCCCATGCGGTAATCTGTTGGTTAGATTCTTTCGCATCTTCATCCTGATAGCCAATAGCGGTTGGATAAAATAAAAACTGTGCACCAGAGAGGGTGGTTAACCGGGCGGCTTCCGGGAACCATTGATCCCAGCAGATAAGCACTCCAACCCTTCCGTATCGGGTGGGAAAGCTTTTGAATCCGGTATCTCCTGGAGTGAAATAAAATTTTTCAAAGAAACAAGGGTCATCAGGAATATGCATTTTGCGATAGGTCCCCGCAATGCTTCCATCCGCATCGATGACAAGTGCCGTGTTGTGATAAATACCCTCGGTCCGCTTTTCAAAAAGGGGAACAATCAGTACAACCTCCAGCTCTTTGGCCAGCTTCGAGAGTGTTTCGCTCGTTGGGCCGGGCAGGGATTCGGCCAGGGAAAAATTTTGGGTGTCTTCAGTTTGGCAAAAATATTGAGTCAGGAAAAGTTCGGGAAGGCAAATGATTTGCGCTCCTTTTTTTGCCGCGGCACAAATAGACTCGATTGCGCTTGCCAGGTTCTTGTCCACATCCGAGGAACAGGCCATTTGAACGAGGCCCACCGTAATAGTCGATACGTCAGTTTCACTATTTTTCATATAAAATTTATAGTAATCCCGTTCAATGGATTTTGGTATGATAGAATATCATAATATTGCAGGGGCTTGTTGAGCCGAGATAACGGTTGCCTGCAAGATAAAGGTATTGCCAATTGCCTCTCCTGCTATGGGGCTCGCCGGCCCCGATTTTAATTTACACCCTTTATATTAATCATTATCCATGTGGATCAAGCGGGAATTCAGAGATTATTATAAGCCAAAATTAAGGCGCGAACTGAAGAGGGACCCCAGCCAGGAGGAAATGGATCAAAGATTCGAAGAAATTTATAGTCAGATCAGTTGCACCCTTCTTGCTGGAGTTCTGGAGGGGGTCGGCATCTATTTTTATGAAATTGCAAAAATCAGCAAAGAAGAGCTGGATGGTTTTAGAGACCGTCCCGAAGAATATCTCTTTGAACGTTTTGGCGGTGGAAATTTTAAGTTAAACTTCTATGAAGGTCCTTCTTTTGTTGTTTGTGTGAATTTCAAACCCAAGGGTGAACCCAAGTGGATTCCCTTGCTTCCCGAAAAAGTGGGTTCTAATCCTAAACCGGCGTAACCGCCGAGGGCAGTGAGCAATAGCTCTGTATGGCTAGAAACTAGCTGTCGAGGCTTAACAAGTTATGGCTATTTGCTTCCCTCGCTGGAGGGCCAGCTTGATCCCTGTGCAATGTTTGCCTGCGAGATGAAGTATTGCCAATTGAGTCCAGTGTTACGCTGGCCTGCGGAGGTACTCCGACCTGAAATCTTGAGTTTTTAGTTATGAATGAAAGGGTATTGACCCCGATTATTGAGAGCGGGGATTTTGCATCGCAAGTCTGCCTGGTTCAGAAATGGACGGAAGAATCAGGTCCTCCTGTTGTTGTCGAAGGCTTGAGAGGTTCCTCGCGTGCGCTTTTTCTGTCGAAGCTGATTAAAATCCAAAAACGCCCTGTGGTTATTTTTACTGCTGATCAAAACAGGGGCGAAATTTTACTGGATGATCTCAAATATTTTTTCCGCCATGAAAAAATAAAATGCCAGCCGTGTTTTTTTCCCGCTTGGGAACTTCTTCCCTACGAACTGCTTTCCCCTTTAAACGAGATATCTGGAGAAAGGCTGGATATTCTTAACCGGCTTCGAACCGGAGATCCCTTGATTCTGGTTGTGCCTTTGGAAGCCGGCCTGCAAACGGTCATGCCTCGTTCTGTCCTGGAGAAACTGATTCTCCCGGTAAACATTAAAATGAGTTTGGAACGGGAATTTTTGGAAGCCTGTCTATCTGATAATGGTTTTACACGTTCTCCATTGGTGGAAAATAGAGGGGAGTTCAGTGTGCGGGGGGATATTGTCGATTTCTTCCAGCCCGGAGGGGTGAACCCGGTTCGAATCGAATTTTTTGGCGATGAGGTGGAGTCCATTCGTGAGTTTGATGTGTTATCCCAAGTGTCCATCGACCAGCTGGAAGCGGTGAATATACTTCCTGTGCGGGAGCTTTGCCTGAGCGAAATTGAAAAAAAGCATGGGGTGGAGGCCATCAAAAATTTTGCCGAAAAAAATGGGTGCGACCGTTTGGCCCTGAAGGAGCTTCTGGAAAAAACTCAGCATCTCGGGGTGTTTTCCGGGATGGAATATCTGGCCCCTTTTTTCTATTCTACTCGCGAATCGCTTTTTGATTATTTGCACCCGGATTCTTTAGTGGTGCTTGATGAGAGAGACCAACTTCAGGCCAAATCTGAGCAGTTTCAAAATCTCATCGATACAGAATATCACTCGGTTAGGGAAAATGGGGATGTCGCCGCTTCTCCCGAAGAACTGTATTTAGCGATGGATGAGTTTAATGATTATGTGTCGAAATTCAAGGGATGTGTTGTTTTAAATACCTTGAAAACCTCGGATGAAGAAGCAGACCGGACACTCGGCCTGGAGGTGAAACCCATTCCTTCGTTGGCAGGGAAGTTTGATACTTTCAGCGAACAAGCCCTTAAATGGCAGGAGGATGAAAATAGAGTGGTGGTCGTTGCTCCCACAAAGGGGCAGGTTCGCCGTATTCATGAGTTGCTTCATGATTGGGGACTTGAAATCGATGTGGACCTTGGAAGAATCAGTGAGGGCTTTCAATTAATTGCATGCAATCAGGTTTTCATTGCGGAACACGAAATATTTGGAAGAACCCACAAACATCGGCACCGCAGAAAACCCCGTTCTCAAGTTTTTCTAAGAGGGCTTAAGGATTTAAAAGAAGGTGATTTTCTGGTGCATATTGATTATGGCATTGGCTTGTATCAGAGAACCCGGGAACTCCAAACCGGGGTGGGCGGGGGAGAGTTTTTGGAAATCCTCTATGCCGATGACGAAAAACTGTATCTTCCTATGGAGGGGCTTGGGCTAGTTCAAAAATATGTGGGGTCAAAGGAAACCCCACCTCCCTTGAGTAAAATGGGGGGAGCCGCTTGGAAGCGCCAAAAGAAAAAAGTCAAGGAAGCGATTCAGGAAATGGCAGAAGATTTGCTGAAACTTTATGCTTCCCGGGAACTTACTAAAGGCCATGCCTATTCGCACAATACTATTTTGATGCGGGAGTTTGCAGATGCGTTCGAATATGAAGAGACCGAGGACCAATTGAAAGCCATTGAGGATGTAGAGGCGGACTTAGAAAAGGACAAGCCCACCGATAGATTGATTTGCGGGGATGTTGGATATGGTAAAACGGAAGTCGCCATGCGAGCGGCTTTCAAGGTAGTTCTGGATAAAAAGCAGGTTGCTGTATTGGTTCCAACCACTATTCTTGCCCAGCAACATGTGCAGACATTTCGGGAACGTTTTCACGAATACCCGGTGAACATTGACATGGTCAACAGGTTCCGAACTCCCCGTGAACAAAAAGAGACTCTGGCAGAACTGAAAAAGGGCAACGTCGATATTATTATAGGAACGCATCGATTGTTGTCAAAGGATGTGAAGTTTGCCTCACTCGGCTTGATCATTATTGACGAGGAACAACGGTTTGGAGTCAAGCACAAGGAAAAGTTGAAGAAGCTTAGGAATTCTGTAGACATCCTCACACTTACGGCTACACCGATTCCCCGTACACTGCATTTTTCCCTGATGGGAGTGCGTGATTTAAGCATCATCGAAACACCACCTGTTGATCGCCTTGCGGTTAAAACCTTTATTCGAAAGTTCGATGAAAAAGTGATCCGTGAGGCAATAATGCGGGAAGTAGACCGGAGCGGACAGGTGTTTTTTGTGCATAATAAAATTCACAGCATCCATTCCATCGCCGCAATGATTCGGCGGGTGGTTCCCGGAGTAAAAATAGACATTGCCCATGGCCAATTGCCGGAACATCAACTGGAAAGAGTAATGAAAAAATTCATGGATAAGGAAGTTGATCTTTTGCTTTGTACGTCTATTATTGAATCCGGGCTCGATATACCTTCCGCCAATACCATCATTATAAATCGCGCGGATCAATTCGGACTGGCCCAACTTTACCAATTGCGTGGAAGAGTGGGTCGGTACAAGCATCAGGCCTATGCCTATTTGTTAATCCCGGGAACGGGCGGTTTGAAGGACGAAGCTCGGAAACGTCTTAGTGCTATTGAGGAAATGAGTGAACTTGGGGCGGGCTTCCAGCTTTCGGCTCGTGATATGGAAATCCGCGGAGTGGGCAATATGCTGGGGCACAACCAATCTGGACATATTGCATCAGTCGGTTTTGACCTTTATTGCAAGCTTGTTGAGGATATGGTGAAAGATATTCGTGGAAAAAAATCCGATCCCAGAATTGAGACGGAACTGGATTTGATGGTTAAAGGATTTATTCCCAAGGATTATGTGCCAGATTTGAACCAGCGTCTGGATTTTTACCGAAGGATACAGGTAGCCAGCGAATATGAGGAAGGCTTGGCAGTAGCGAGTGAATTAGAAGATAGATATGGCCCGCATCCTGAAGCGGTTGAAAAACTTCTGGCCCTTTTAAAGATACGTATGCTATGCCAGAAAATCCATATTTCCAAAATTGAACTGAAACATAATGATGTGTACTTACATCTTTTGCCTTCAACGGCTATCAACCCAGAAATACTAACTTCTTTGTTCGATGAACGCTTGAGTATGCAGTCGGAGTATAAGATTAAAATTCGCTTGGATCGCAAGGGATGGAAAACGGATTTGAAACTTGTCGCAAATTATCTGCAAAGGCTGGCAAATTCGTTGCTTCCGGTTGAGATTGATAATGAATAAATGGCTTAAAGGAATTGCCTTAGGGATGTGCCTGGTTTCTTGCTCCAATGGTTCCTCTTCCTCCGATGAATTGCTTGATAGCGTTGCCATCGTAATTGTAAACAATGAAGAAGTCTCTATGGAGCAGTTTAAGGCGGGATTTAATGTGTATAAGAAGAAATTCCGTGTGCATAGCACCGAAGAAATCTTACCGGAAGAATTAACTTGGCTCAAAAACAGAGTTGTAGAGCAAATTGTTCATAATACGCTTTTAAGACAGGAAATAAAAAAGAATGAAATCGAGATCAGTCAGGAAGAACTGAATGAGGTTTTGTTGAAAGCGGAGGCAGGATATCCTGATGATTCGTTTAAAAGACAGCTGGAATTTGTGGGATTGACCCGAAAAGAATGGGAATATACTATAGAAAACAACTTGTTGATAAAAAAATTGATTAGCAATTTGGTCAATAGTAAAGTATCTGTAAGTGACGGAGAAATGCGCCGTTATTTTGAGGCCAATGAGTCCAGGTTTCATAAGCGTGAGCAAGTAAGAGCCCTGCATATCATGGTTGAGACGGAAGAGGAAATCCGTCTAATTCAAAAAGAATTGCAGTCGAAACAAAAAGATTTCTCTGAGTTGGCCGAAGAATTTTCGCTGGGTCCGGAAGGAACTCGGGGCGGGGATTTAGGTTATTTTGAGGCCGGTCAAATGCCTGAAGAGTTTGATAATGTTTTCAAACTGAAGATTAATGGTGTCAGTGACATCATTCGCACTCCTTATGGTTTTCATCTGTTCAAGGTCGTTGACAAAATTAAAGAACGTAAAATGAGCTTTGATGAATCCGAAAAATCAGTTGAACAAGTTCTGTTGCAGGAACTTCAAGAGTCAGCTTTTCAGAAATGGCTGGTTCAGTTAAAAGAGAAATCGGAGATTGAGATCAAGTATGATTTTCTTGAAAAAATCCACTAAAGCTGGGTTTATCTTGTCTTTGTTGTTGCCGTTGGTTTTTGGGCTGTTGTCGGCTCATGCCAGGGTTCTCGATAAGGTGGCCGCAAAAGTGAATAGCGAAATAATTACTTTAAGCGCTATTGAAGAACGGGCCGACATATTGGGGCAGAAGTATGTGGGCGCTCCTGTCAGCATTTCAGAACAGGACCTGTTGAAAGAAGCGCTGAATATGATTATTGAAGAAAAGCTTCAGATTCAGGAGGGAAAAAAATTCGGCTTTGTTATAGATGAAGATGCCGTAGATGCAGCAGTTGAGGAAATTAAAAAGAAAAATAATCTTGCGGATGGACAGTTGCTGGAAATGTTGAAGCGGGAAGGGAGGACTCTGAAATCCTATAAAAACCATATTCGAGATCAGATAATGGTTTCAAAAATCACCCGGTTTGAAATTGGTAACCGGGTGAAAGTTAGCGAGAAGAGCATAATAAAATATTACAAGAAAAATCAAAAAGAATTCTGGGAAGAGGGCAAGGTAAGAGCCCGCCACATTCTTTTTATTTCTGAGCGTGGTTCCTCCGATGAGAAGAGTAGACGATCGAAATTGCGGCAGGCAAAAAAAGTCCTCAATGAGATTCGAAAGGGCAATGATTTTTCTAAGCTTGCCATGAAATATTCGGAAGATATTTCTGCCAGCAGTGGTGGGGATGTGGGGTTTGTTGCGAGAGGTAAAATGGTGCGGGAGTTCGAAGATGCGGTGTTTAGTTTAAAACCAGGGCAGGTCAGTGACATCGTTGAAACGGAGTATGGTTACCATATTATTAAGGTCGAGGAAGTTTTGCCTGGAAAAACTTTAACCCTAAAAGATGCTAAGAGTCGAATCCATCAAATTCTTACCATGCAAAAGCAAAAACAAGTTTATGACGATTGGATAGATGAATTAAAAAATTCCGCTTTTATTGAGATAACTTTATTTGATGATCCCGCCAAAAATAAGAGCTTGGTTTCAAAAGGAATTGAGAAGGAAAAAAACAACGGTAAATTCAATAGAAAAAAGAAATTAAGATCAAAAAACGATTCGGGGCAACGGGATTTACAGAAAACATGGGAGGAAATGTATAAGTCCGTCGAGAAATCGAAGGGAAATTCAAAGATAGATGAAGATTCTGAATTTGGGTCCCTGGAGCAAAAACTCAAACATATTAAAAAATTGCGCAATCAAAACAGGATATCTGAGCAGGAATATCTAAAGCGCAAAGAAAAGCTCTTAAATCGTCTTTAATTTCCCACTAGCAGGTTGCTGAAAAACTCTTTTGCCTGTCATTCTTGAGCGAGTGGTATTTAACCGTTGCTCTCATGCCCTGCAAGGGTAAAGCGAAGAATTTCATCCCT
>DODH01000054.1:0-1466 GCA_003545625.1 Nitrospina sp. | reverse complement strand
ATGCCAGATCTTTTAAAAAAAATAAGATCAACCTTTATTGAACTGGTTTCTCCGGGAGACAGGGTTTTGGTGGCTGTTTCCGGTGGTATCGATTCGCTGGCATTGCTTTATCTTTTGGAGCAGTTCTCGAAGGAACTTGGCTATGAATTATTTGTCGCGCATTTAAACCACTTGGCCAGGGGGAAGGAATCTGATGAGGACGCAAGGTTTGTGGAGAAAGAAGCAGACAAGCTTTCTCTCCCTTTCTTTATAGAAGAGGTAGATGTAGCCAAGAAAAAATCTCACCTGAAAGCATCTTTCCAGGAGTCTGCCCGAATTTTAAGGTACCGCTTTTTGGAGAAAATCCTGCTGTCTATTAAAGGGAACAAAATTGCCGTGGGGCATACCGCAGATGACCAGGTTGAGACGATTTTGATGAACCTGTTTAGAGGGGCCGGTTTGAAAGGACTTGCGGGGATACCGGAAAAGAGGGGAGATGTGATTCGGCCTCTGTTAGGCTGTACCCGGTCTGAATTAGAGCAGTTTTTGAATGATCGGAATCTGCCTTATCGTACGGACTCCTCCAATAACGAAAAAAAGTATCTGAGAAATAAAATCCGCCACGATGTAATTCCTTTCTTAAAAACATTTGATACTGCCATTTTTGGGAACCTGTTGGGCTTGGCAGAAATCGTACGGGAAGAAGATGATTGGATGTCGAGGAAAACCTGTGAACTCTATTCGCAACTTGTGACAGCCCCGAACGGGGGCTTGTGTTTTAATATTTCCGAATTTCAGAAGCAACCTCTGGCAATGAAAAGACGGCTGGTTCGCGAAGCATTGCATCAATTAAAGGGAGATTTGCGTGCTATCACTGCTTTGCATGTTCGACAAGTTCTTGATCTGTTTGCCCATGCAAGAGTGGGGAGCCGACTAAAACTTCCTGGTGATGTGCGGGTGTTCTGTGACTATGATACGATGAACTTTTCCTTGTCCGAGGAATTGGAAGATAGTCTTCCTCTTGGAATGGGGGGAGGAACAATCAAGTTGAAGGTTCCGGGGGTAACGAGTTTAGCCGGAGTTCAACTTCATGCACGTCTTATGGAACCGCCTGTAGTTTTCCCGGAATCTATTGATGAAACGCAGGCTTATTTGGACTTTGAAAAGACCGGTGAATTCATCGGGGCTCGGTTTTTCCAGCCGGGCGATCTTTTTGTGCCATTGGGTATGCGAGGACACAAGAAACTGAAGTCCTATTTTATTGACCGAAAGATTCCCCGAGAAAAAAGACCTTTTATCCCCATATTGACAAACGCCGAAGACGATATCATATGGATATATGGGGAACGGATCTCTGACCGATTCTGTATTTCCGATAAAACGCAAAAAGTACTTTTTATCGAAGGAAAAGAGCCTTAAGGGCGTCTCTGAAAATTGCTATTGGCCACCGATGAGCCGCCGGGGGCAACGAACAGGAACTTGATTGA
>DODH01000266.1 GCA_003545625.1 Nitrospina sp. | reverse complement strand
GACCCCTGCGGGAAGGGGAATTGGCAGGGCGCTTGATTAGAAAAACCATATTTGCTAGAGTTGCTAAAAATTGCTGACTGGAACTAACCGTGAGGATTTTTTGATGAACAGGAAAAATATTTGGGCTTGTGTATTGTTTGCGATTTCGTTGGTTTGGGTTTCCGGGCAGGTGTTTGCGCAAACGCAAATTACTGCAGACTTGAAAGGGACCATCGATCAGGTTCTAGAAATTGTTGCTGATAAAGGCCTCCAGAAAAATCCGGTTTTAAGAAGGGAAAAACTGCGTCAGGTGATTGGCCTGCGTTTCAATTATAAGCAAATGGTGATGCGCTCTCTGGCCAAGAATTATAAGAACCGGAGCGAAAAGGAGCGCGAAGAGTTCACTCAGCTTTTTAAAAAACTGCTTGAAAACTCCTACGCCAGCAAAATTGAGAACTATCGGAATGAGACCATTAACTATGTGGGCGAACAGATTAAGGGAAAATATGCTCTGGTCAAAACCCAGATTGTCCGCAAGGATGGTGTGATCGATGTTGATTACAAAATGCTCAAGGAAAATGGCCAGTGGCTGGTTTATGACTTTGTGATAGAAGGGGTCAGCCTGATCCGTAATTATCGCTCCCAGTTTTCTAAAATAATCAGTACCGAATCCTATGCGACCCTTGTCAGCAAACTGAGCAAAAAGGTCAAGGATCTTGAAGCCAAAAGCCTGGTGGAGGCAGAAAACCTCTGAAAGATTTGGGTAAGGTGTTCCGCGTCATTAAAAGCTCTGCTCCCACACGTATCGATTTGGCTGGAGGAACGCTTGATATCTGGCCTTTGCACCTGTTTTTTGATAGTCCCCCCACCCTCAACGCGGCAATTGATCTTTATGCCACGGTAGAAATTCTTCCCCGAAAAGATAAGCGGATACTCTTAACCTCAGGCGACTTGGGTTTGAGCTACAACTTTCCCTCGCTGAGCGCGGTTCCAGACAATCATCCTTTGGAACTTATTGTGCGTACGTTGAAGTTCTACCGGCCAAAATCGGGATTAGAAATATTTACAGATTGCCGGGCTCCACAAGGGTCGGGCATTGGTGGCTCCTCCGCTTTGAGCATTGCCCTGAACGGGGCTCTCAACCGCTTAACAGGTCGGGGTTACCGCAGGGCCGAGATGATTGAAATCGCCAAAAACATCGAGACCCAGGTCATTAAGGTTCCTGCAGGATGCCAGGATTATTATCCGGCAATGTATGGAGGAGTACGAAAAGTCCTGCCCGGAATCCGAAGAACCGAGACGCAAAAGTATGCCATAAGCCCTGCTGAACTGACCCGACATTTTGTCCTGTGTTATACAGGCAAGCCGAGAAATTCGGGGATCAATAATTGGGAGGTGACGAAAAAGGCCGTGGATGGCAATAAGACAGTGATCCGTCACTTGAAATCCATTCGGGATTGCGCAGTGGAAATGGAACGGGCATTGAGCCGGGGACATCTTAAAAGTTTGGCCCCGATTTTTGCCCGGGAATGGAAAGCGCGAAAACAGTTGGCTCCTAATATCAGTACTCCCCAGATGGATCGGTTGATGCGTGCCGCCCAGAAAAAGGGCGCGTTGGCCGGCAAGGTTTGCGGTGCGGGTGGCGGCGGATGCGTGGCCTTCATTGTGCCGCCAGCCAAAAAACAGTCCGTAATAGACGAACTCACCGCAAAGGGAGGACAAGTGCTTCCCTTCCGTTTCGTCTCCCGCGGTCTACGCCACTAGGCGTGGGGCCAGCGTGCAATAGAGATTAGAGCCGAGAGAACGCTTGCCGGCCTTATAAAGACATTGCCAGTTCCCTCCCACGTTAGTGGGCTGCTAGTGGTTGTTATTTGCCTTCTCTGTTAAGGGACGGAATACGATGATCAGGAGTGGTAGAAGGGTGAGGGCGCCGATCAGAGCCACGACCATCGCCGCTCCGGTCAGCAGGCCAAAATAGATGGTGGGCATGAACTCCGAAAGTGCCAGAATCGAAAAACCAAGGGTAATGGTGACCGACGTATAATACATGGCTTTGCCGATGCTCCCGTGGCACCGGTTCATGGCCGCCAGATAATCTTGATCAACCTTGTATTCGGTTTGAAACCGGTGGATGTAATGAATGGTATTATCCACCGCTATTCCTAACGTGATGGCGGCGATGGTAATCGTCATCATGTCGAGGGGAATGCCCAGCCAGCCCATGAGGCTCAGCACCGTTCCTGCCGCCAAAAGATTGGGGATGATTCCTATAAATGCGAGAGATAAGCTCTTGAATAAAATCATAAACATGAACATGATGGCGAAAAAGACCACGCCGATGGTGAGAATCTGCGACCGATACAAGCTTTGCAGCATATTATTATAAAGCACCACCATTCCTGTAAAATGGATGGTTTCCGGATCAAACTTTAATTCTTCAACGAGATAGTTGCGGATTTTTTCTATCAGTTGAGAGCGTCTCAGGGTAGGGTCGGACTCTATCAACCTCATATTGATATGAATCTGGTTGGCATCCTGGGACAAGTAGGGGTTGACCAGAGAATCCTTAACACTTTCCGGCATGAGTTTGCGGATGAGTGCCAGATCATAATCGTCTGGTTTGCGGCCGTTACCCAGTTGGGTGAAGACTTTAACCAGGGTAGATATGGATTGTACTTTGCCCACCTCCGGCAGGCTTTCCAGGTAGTCATGTATTTTTTCTACCCGGTCAAGCATATTGGTGTTGAACCAATAATTTATTTCCACTTCTTCCGATGCCTCAGCGAAGGGATCATCAAAATCTTCTTCATCCGTTATTTTCTTTTCATTAGTTTCTTTGAGGTAATCAAAAAACTTCTGGTCTGGATTCATGATGATGTCGAGAGGTGTGGTGCCTCCCAACTTCTGGTCGATCACTTCCATTCCCCGGTAGATTTCGGTGTTGCTTTTGAAGTGATCGATGAATCGGTTTTCCACCTCCAGTTTGGAAACTCCAATCGCGCTTACCACTGCCAAAAGGAGCGAGCCGTATAGGATGGCATTGCGGTTACGATTCGTAAATGCGGCAATGGACAGCGTGAAAATTTTTGTTCTGTCCTTACCGGACCCGGGGGTTTCAGGATTTAAAAGTACCAGCGCGGCTGGAAAAAAAATGAAAATCAGGATAAAGGCCAGGGAAATCCCGCTGGTCATGATCCAGCCGAAATCTATCACCGGGCGAATGCCGCTGACCAAGAGGGAACAAAAAGCGACGATGGTTGTGATCGCGGTATAAAAACAGGGCTGAACCATGAGACGGACCGTTTGCCAGACCAGCTCTTTCTGGCTTTGGCCCGGATTTTTATCGTTTAAACCCTGATACCTCACGATCAAATGTACGGTCAGGGACATGGTAATGATCAGCAGAATAGAAATGAAATTGGAAGAAATAACTGTCACCCGCCAATCCATTAATCCTAAATAACCCACCATCACCAAGACGGTGATGACGCAACAGCTCATAGGCAATACCACCCAGCGCAATTTCCTGAAAAACAGGCTGAGCATCAGGATAAGAAAGGCGATGACGCCCAGACCAAAAGTTTTCAGGTCGTGTTCGATGAAGCCGATCATATCCGTAGTGATCATGGGAATTCCGCCGAGGAACATCTCGGCGTGATCGCGATGCCGATCCATAATATCGCGAACGGATTGAATGAGCTTGTCCTCTGCATCCAGAACCTTTGCATGGTAATCGAGGAATTCCTGGCGGGCGTCGGCAAATATTACCTCTTCCTCTTTGCTGAGGCCGGACTCATTTTTCTTGTCGCGCAGGTCATTGCGCCGATACAGAAGGGAAAAATATTTTTCATCACGCTTGAAATTGATACGGATAA
This sequence comes from Nitrospina sp., assembly GCA_003545625.1. The sequence goes on along the minus strand of DODH01000266.1, from coordinate 871 downwards.
TTGTGACTTTTCCATCCGGACTCAATAACAGGTTTTTGTAAATGGGGCTTTCCAAAAATTCTTTGCGGGCCAGCTCCCGATCCATGCCGGGAGTTTCCAAAGTGCGGATATCGGTAGCCAGTTTGGATATTTCAACCCGCGGGCTGTTCAGCAGAGGAACATTAAGGATACTGTCTGTGGAGCGAACTTGGTCCAGCCGGGCAAGCTCATCGCTCATCGATTTTAAATCCGCCAGCACCTCATCAGACATTAAATCCTTGAAAGGGGCGTAAGTGATGATCAGGAAATCATCAGAGCCGTAAGATTTGCTGATCTTCCGGTAATATTGCAGGGAGTCATCGTTTTCCAGAACCAGGGATTCAGCGGAGGCATCGAGCTTGAAGTTTGGAATGTGATAAGAAAAATAACCCACAACCAGAAAAACCATTATCAGGCCGGCGAAGGGTTTTTCGATTACCCATTTCCGATAGGTGTTGGCAAATAAATTCAACAAGAAGAGAATCCTATTCTAATGAAGTTTGTTTTGGGACAGGGCGTCTTTCAGGAAAGCAAGTCGATTGTTTTGGGTTTCGAAGACCCCAACCAGAAATAAAAAAGCCCTTCATAAAGACGGGTGTAACGTTCCCCAATAAGCAGGATGTTTCTACAGCATGTGTGCAACAACAACGCAAACGAAAAGCGGGTGTATTTTATACTTATCCGGCGCAATCTCCAATAGTCAAAATGGGTCGAGATAAGAGTCTAAAAATAATAATAAAAACTGTCTATAAAACACTGACAAACCGCCGGTTATCTCGCCTGAAATATCGCTCTTACTATATTTTCCTTGCATTTCTGGGTGTTTATGATAGAGTTTCCCCAATCTTTTCAA
>DODH01000182.1 GCA_003545625.1 Nitrospina sp. | reverse complement strand
CACCAGCATGGCGATGATTTCCAGTGAGTAGGTGATGGCAAAGGTTTTATCGAATATTTCGAGAACCTGATGTTTCAGTTCGGAATTGGAACGGATGATGAGCCGATGGCCTTTTAAAGTTTTAAGAACTTCTTTTCTTATAGACTCTAACTGAGCGTTATCTTCAAGATAAATGACAAAGCTGTTGATGTCGGTGTCCCGATAAAAGTTTAAAAATGTGGTGCGGTCGAGAATAATGTAACCGCGTTCGCGGGAATAATCGAAATAGATGGCGCCGACTTCAATCTGGGCTGGGCCGTTAGGAGTCTGCAATTTCAGGATATCTCCCACATTCACCTTGTGCTTGAGGGAAAACGCTTCGGAAACCAGAGCCCGGTTCTGACCGACCATTATGCGATCGAGCTCTTGAGCAGACGGGCCGGTTTTGATCAACAGATTGCCGTATTTTGAGAGCACGGAAAAATCACCGGTGGCAAGCACTACCGGGAGTTCGTTATAAGTGATATCAAGGGCGCGGAACTGATCGACTGCGGCAATGCCTTTCAGGGATTTCAGTTTCCCAACCAATTCGGAGGGCAAGGTGTGCTGGTAGTCGATATCCCGTCCACCGGCTATGCGTACGAACAGGTCGGCCCGCAGTGTTTGGTCGATCCACACGATCACGGTTTGGCGAAAGCTGTGTACCATGATCAACATACTGATGACCATCATGAACGCGATAGCCAGCGATGAGATGGCAAGAGCATTACGCCCCACATTTTGCGACAGGTTCATACAAGCCAACAGGCCTTCTCCGCCAAACCGTTTTTTGAAAAAGAAGTGTAGCCGCTCACGGGTCCACAGCAACACCGCAGGTGTTAGCAGGGAAACGCCGAGTATGATTAAAAATACCGAAAAGAATCCAAAGTAGGGAAAGTGATTGATCGGTGGTAGTTGCGTGCAGAGTGCGGCGAGCAGAACTACTGCTAGGGCGGTCCTGTTCAGCCCGCGACTTCCGCGAAACAGTTTCAGGTCATAACTGCCGCGTCGCATGACAGAGGTGGGTGGGGTGGTGGCTGCGTCCCAGGCTGGTATGAGGGCCGATATAAAAGAAAGCACCACACCTAAAATGAAATAGGGACCCATTTGGCTCCATTTGAAATCCACCTCCGTGACGTAGCTTGGCGCGTAGAGGTTGTTGACGGTGATGGAAACGGCATCGAGAGAAAACTGGGCGAAAAAATATCCCATTCCGATTCCCAGCAAAGAGCCGATGGCGCCAATGACTCCGGCTTCCAGAAAAAATATCAGGGCGATCAGGGTGGGGGTTGCACCCAGAGCGCGCAGGGTACCAATCTCCACCCTTCGGCGCACCACCGAAAGGGCAATCATATTATAAATTAGGTAAAGGGCTACCAGCAGAGCCACGAAACTTAAGGCTGTCAGGTTATATTGAAACGCCTGCAACATTTTTTCGACTTGCTGGTTCTTGCGTTGCGGGCGTTCCACTTTCATATTTCCTGGAAGCAGGGCGGCTATTTTTTCCCGCATGAATTCGAAGTCGGTAGCGTTGAGAAACTGAATGTCGATGCGGTCCAGTCGGCCTGTCTTTTCAAACACGTTTTGTGCCGCCGCGATATCCATCAGGGCGAAGTTGCCGTTGAGGGCTTTGGCGATTCCTTCGTTAACCAGCACCCCGTTGACGTTGAGGACTTTTTCTTTTCCATTGATCAGGAAACGGATGGTGTCGCCGGGGGCAAAGCGGGTGCCCGGCACGAACTTTTCGGGTAGGATGATTCCAGATGGATCCAGTATAAGCGGTAATAAACCCTTCAGGTCTTTTTCAACGGTTTTGATGGTGAAGTCGCGGATGCCGCTGTCCTGCAAAAGGTCGGTGCCGATAATTTCCACCACCTCCCCGCTGGTGGACTCGACTCCATACCCTTCGATAACCGGGTATGCCTTGATCTCTTGTCTGAGAGTGTAAAGTTTTTCTAAAACCGATTCATCGAAATCCATTCCCTCCACACGAATTACGGCATTGGCTCTGCCTAAAACCAGGTCTACGCTTTCGGTGAACGACATCATGGTTTGCTGATTGGCCAGGCGAATGCTGAGAAACACGGCGACCCCTACGGCCACACCAAGGATGGTGATGGCGGTGCGAAACGGGTCGCGCAATAGAGGACGCAGGATGAGTGCGGTGAACAGGTCTTTAAAATAAAACAGAAAGCTCACGGTGTTTTGTTGGTCAGTTTGCCGTCGCGGATTTCGAAATGGCGGTTTCCGATTTTCGCGACCTGAGGGTTGTGGGTGACCAGGATCACCGTGGTTTGAAAGTCGGTCGAGGCCTGTTTCATAAGATCGAGAATTTTCATTCCGTTTTCCGAGTCGAGGTTGCCGGTGGGCTCGTCGGCAAGGAGGATGGCAGGCTGGTGCACCAGGGCACGGGCGATGGCGACTCTTTGCATCTCTCCGCCCGAAAGTTCTGCGGGAAAAGAGTCGGCCCGATGCCAGAGTCCGACATAGTTGAGCAGGGTTTTAATGCGTTGGCCATCGGTTCTGGAGGAGTGTGCCAGTAGAAGCGGCAGTTCCACGTTTTCCATCACCGTCAGGGTTGGCATGAGGTTGAAAAACTGGAATACGATACCGATCTCTTTTCGGCGTAGCAGGGTCAGATCATGATCAGAAAGGTCGGATACCTTGCGGCCGTTGAGAATAATCTGGCCCTTATCGGGCAGATCCAGTCCTGCCAACAGGTTGAGCAAAGTGGTTTTTCCTCCTCCGCTGGGGCCCATGATGGTGACGAAGTCTCCGGCATGGAGGCTCAGGTTCACCGCCTCTAACGCAGTCACCGGCTGGGCCCCGTTCCGGTAAGACTTGTGAACATCAATGAATTGAATGATTGGAATGGTCATAAGTAAAAGGATATTAGAAAAACTATTGCATCATAACGCGGAGAGCCTCCGCAGGCAATGAGCCATATCCCTTATCTTGTGAGCAAAGAGTTATCTCGGCTAAAAAAAGCCCTTGCTATTTGCCTCCCCTGCTAAGGGGCGGAATGGGTCATCGTTGATCCTGTATGGGGAATGTGATATGGATGAGCCTGTAAAACCCGACAGTGTGTGAAAAATCACCTCAACTATCCTGCTTGAGTTTTTTTACAGTGGAGTTTTAACATGGCGATATCGGAAAAGGTTGTTGGATACATGGAGAAGTCTTCCTGGATTCG
>DODH01000044.1:2597-5591 GCA_003545625.1 Nitrospina sp. | reverse complement strand
AAGCCGCGCAATCCGGAAGAAGAATTGGATTAAACTACTTTTCTGAATATACCCAACGATATTATATTCCTGACTAGGACCTGAAGGCGGAGTAAGAAAGGTCACATAATTTTTGAAGGCGACAGGTATTTTTCAGCCAATAGGATTGTCATCTGGAATTTCAACCCACTTGGGATCGCCGTGAGCTTTATAGTTTTCTGTGCCACAGAAGGTCCCATCGTGATAGATATTAACCTTGAACTTACCCCCGCCATACTTTTCGGTAATGTAAGGAACCGGGTCTTCGATATGAGTGAGTTCGGGGGTATTATATTTTCCAATCAGCTTAAACTCCATTCCCATTCCTGAAGGGAGCATGACATAAAATTTCAGGTTGGTCCCGGGGAGGTCCTCTTTGAAAATCTCCTCGCAATCGTCTTTTGTATACGTGGGGCCTACCTTATGTTTGGCCCGACGTTTGAGGTAGTCCTCCATCAGGTTATATAACCACCAGTTCTTTTCTTTGCGTTTGTCATGCAAAAATGGGTATTCCACAAACCCATGTTTATTGATAAAAGGTTTTTTGGCCATCGAGTTACTCCATAGGATTACAACAATAATTATATTCCTTTGCCCGGCGGCTAACAAGCGTTTGAATTTTTAAGTAGCAGGCAATGTATGGGAAAATTTTATAGCAAAAATTATTGGTCGGTGGGGTTTCAGTCCCGGTTGTATGATCGGCTGTCTCCGGAGTCCTATTTTGAATCCATGCGGCGTGTGGTTGCCTTTTTGCCTGAAGGAAAATCCGTCACCCTGCTGGATGCAGGTTGCGGTTCCGGCCTTCTCCTGCGGTTTCTTGCTGCACGAATCCGGGAAGGGCTGATTTATACCGGAACCGATCTCCTGAAATCGGGAGTAGACCGAACGTTGCTACGCGCTCAAGAACTAGGAATTGCGGTTTCCTGTTTCCAGTCCGATTTAACATCTCCCTTGCCGGTGGATGGGAAAAAGTTTGATGTGGTCGTCGGGCATTTCTCACTTTACACCCTCCAGTCCAGTGAATTAAGGCAGTTGGCCTTGAAAAATTTAAAAGCTGTCATGAAAGTAGAAGGTGTTCTTATTCTAGCCAATCCTTCCGTGGATTATGACGCAGATGCCATTATCGAACAAAGCATCCGGCTGGTCAGGGAGCGCCTTGGATTTTTAGCAAGTCTTATTAAACAATACCTGGTTTATCCTTTCACCAAGGCCATAGGGCTCCGGTTTATACAAAAGCAACTCAGATCGGGGAAATGGCAGGCCTATACGCGCGAGGAGTTCTCTCTGGAAGTGGAAAGGGCGGGTTTCACGGTTCAACACATTGAGGAGGTCTACGCCGGGAGTGCATTTTCCGGGTATTTTGTCCTGCACAAATGATTCCACAAAAACTGGGTTATACGAATGTGGTCTTGGGCGGAGATGGAGAGATCGCGTTAAAAGAACTCGAGCTAAAGTCTTTTGATCTTATTATTTCTGACTGGCATATGCCGAATATGGATGGCTTGGATTTTTATAAAGCGCTGAGTAAAAATCAAAAATGGAGTGATATTCCCTTCTTATTGATTACGGCAGAAAAAGAACGTAACAAAGTCGTTGAGGCCGTTGAGGCAGGTATTAAAGAATATCTGGTAAAACCTGTTAAACCGGAAAATTTAAGCAATAAAATTAAAGAAGTGGTTTTTGGGGAGGTGGCCTGAAACAAGCCACCAACACCCCGAGAAAATCGTTCTATTCCTTCCTTTTTCTTTTTATAATCCCGCATCCTTCCTGATAGCTTTGGCTTTATCTGTTTTTTCCCACGTAAAAGAGCTTTCTTTTCTGCCAAAATGCCCATAAGCCGCAGTCAGCAGATAACGGGGTTTTAACAAATCCAGCGTTTTAACAATGCCTGCGGGTTTGAGATTGAAATGGGATCGGACCAAATCTTCGAGGATTTCCGGATCCACGTTATGGGTTCCGAAAGTTTCGACACAAACTGAAACGGGGTCGGCAACCCCAATTGCGTAGGCGAGCTGAACTTCGCATCGATGGGCCACTTTGGCTGCAACCAGATTCTTGGCTATATATCGGGCCATATAAGCGGCAGAGCGATCGACCTTGGACGGGTCTTTTCCCGAAAATGCTCCTCCACCATGTCGCGAGAACCCACCGTAAGTATCCACAATAATTTTCCTCCCCGTTAAGCCGCAGTCGCCATGTGGGCCGCCAATTACAAAACGTCCTGTAGGGTTGATATGGATTTTCATCTTTTTATGTTGCAGTTTTTTCGGGATAACTTTCTGGATTACAAGCTCGGTGATATCGGCCCTGATTTGCTTGGTGGAGACGTTGGGAGCATGCTGGGTCGAAATGACGACTGTTTCAATGCAGACAGGTTTGTTGTTTTCATACCTGATTGAAACCTGTGATTTGCTGTCAGGTCTCAAATAGGGGAGTGTCCCCTTTTTCCTTGTTTCAGCGAGTTTGCGTACCAGTTTATGTGCATACATAATGGGTGCGGGCATCATTTCCGAGGTTTCATCACTGGCATAACCGAACATCATTCCTTGGTCACCGGCACCTTGCTCGCGTTTGTCATCGTCAACCCCTTGAGCTATATCTCCAGATTGTTCATCCAGGGCGACCATTACCCCGCAAGTTTCAAAATCAAAACCCATGTCGGAATGGGAGAACCCGATATTTTTTATGGTTTTCCTGACAATTTTAGGAATGTCCACATAACATTTAGTGGAAATTTCTCCGGCAATTACAGCGAAGCCGGTAGTGATCATTGTTTCACAAGCAACTCTTGCTTTTGGATCCTGCACTAGTATTGCGTCCAAAATAGAATCAGAAATCTGGTCCGCTATCTTGTCAGGGTGTCCTTCCGAAACAGATTCTGAAGTGAATAAATAATTACCTGGGTTCATTAAGATTTCCCTTTTAGTTGAAAGATTAAAAATAAGCTAAACAAATATTAGTTTCATCTATTAGTTT
>DODH01000044.1:0-2265 GCA_003545625.1 Nitrospina sp. | reverse complement strand
ATAGTGGTATTCATTTTCAGGTGGAGCTTAATTTTTCTTCAAAACTGAGGTCTCGGTCAAAATCTTCTGGAAATCGAATCCTCATTTCATTCGTAATGAAAGATGTTATTTCTTCTGGGGAACTCATCTCTAAAACATCATCGGCCAACTGGCGTGCTTCATCAAGCCGGATGGTGCGAATGATCTTTTTTACCTTTGGAATCGCATGGGGTTCCATGCTCAAATCATCTAGTTTTCCCAGGCCCAATAAAAGCATTGTTGCCATCGGGTCTCCCCCAAGTTCGCCGCAAATTGAAACCTTTATGCCTGCGTCTTCAGCCGACCGAATAATATTTTTTAACGATCTTAATACTGCAGGGTGAAAGGGTTGATAAAGATGGGCAACGTTTTCATTTACACGATCTACGGCCAGAAGATATTGGATTAAGTCGTTAGTGCCAATACTAATAAAGTCCACTTCCTTAAGAATATGATCAATGCAGATGGCGGCCGCCGGGGTTTCTATCATGGCGCCAACCTCGATTTCCTCATCAAATGGAATCTGATCTTTTCTTAAATCGTTTTTTGCGTCTTCCAGGATTTTGTTGGCCTGAATTATTTCCGTCACCGAAGAGATCATGGGGTAGAGAATTTTCACATCTCCATAAAAACTTGCTCTCAAGATTCCCTTTATTTGATCTGTCAATAACTGGGGGCTGGCCAGGGACAAGCGAATACCTCTAAGTCCCAAGGCGGGATTGTCTTCATCGCTGTTACTGACATCGCCAAACTGCTTATCCATCCCGATATCCAGGGTGCGAATGACAACGGGTTTGGAGTCCATTTCATGGACAACCAGTTTAAAATTTTCATAGAGCTCTCTTTCCCCAGGCAAGGTCGGTGCCGCGAAATAAAGAAATTCTGTGCGGTAAAGTCCTACCCCCTCGGCCCCAAACTTATGCAGGGCTTTAACTTCCTGATTGGATTCAATATTGGCCAACAGTTTAACCTGATGTCCATCGAGTGTTTCTGCCGGCTGATGGATATTGGCTAATAACCTTTCTTCGTACTTACGATAGTTTTCCTGTTTTTTAGCGTAGTGTTGTAATATTTCGCTGGGGGGGGTTATGATGACCTCGCCGTCAATGCCATCAACAATAATTTGATCGCCGGAATTAATACTTGAAGTGAGCCCTTTAATTCCCGTGATTGCAGGGATTCCTAAAGCTGCGGCAAATATACCAACATGGGATGTTTTCCCCCCTGCCTCGGTGGCCATGCCTTTGACAAAGTTTTTGGGCATCATGATGGTGTCTGAAGGGCTAAGGGAATGGGTTACAATAATTACCGGCTCCTGGATATCAGACAGAGACTCCTGGGAATGGCCAATGAGGTTTTTCAGAATAGACTGGACTAACAGGTCAAGGTCGTCTTTTTTCCCCTTCAAGTATTCATCGTTGATATTGTCAAACAGTTTTAGAAAATTGTTTAAAGTTTGTGTGAGAGCCCACTCGGCATTAGTTTTATGTTTCTTGATATTTTCGATGGTATCGTTAACCAGAATGTCATCATCGAGAAGCAGGCTGTAAGTATCTAAAATAACTGCATATTTATCGGAAACTTTTTTAGCTCGTTTTTTTATCTCCGTCATTTGGAGCTTGGTTTTTTCAATTGCTTCGCGAAAGCGCACAATCTCTTTTTCCGCTTCAAGTTCATTAAGCTGATGCTTGATAATACAGAACTTGCTTGAGTCAAGCAGATACGCTTTCCCGATTGCGACCCCTTTTGATACGGCAATGCCTTTCATGGTCAATTATATAAATTTAGAGTCTGCTTCAAGGAGAAGTGAATAGATTTGATTAGCATCCTGCAATTTTAGAATGCCTTCGCGCAAACTCTGGTTTTTGAAAAGTCTTGAAATGCGGGCCAAAGCTTTTAAATGTTGTCCAGTCGAATTAGAGGGTGCAATGACCATGCATACAAAATGGACAGGCTTTTGGTCAAGGGACTCAAAGTCCACCCCATTTAAGGAACGCCCAAAGACAGTAACGATCTGGGAAAGCTCATCGGATTTTCCGTGCGGGATGGCTACATTTTCACCAATTCCGGTGCTTCCCAGCTTTTCCCTTTCCATTAGCGTATTAAACAAGATTTCTTTGTCTTTGATTAAACCCAGTTCTTGCAGGAAACCGGTTATTTCACGGAGGACTTCTTCCTTATTGGTTCCGGCCAGATTGGCAATAATGGAGTCCTTTTTTAAAATATCATCTATTTTCATTTTATTGA
>DODH01000234.1 GCA_003545625.1 Nitrospina sp. | reverse complement strand
GCGGGGCGGCGTTTTCTTATCCTGGTAGCGAGGCGAAGTTTAAAGTACTGTTTCTCTGGAAAACGCTGTATTTGGCCTGCGACCTTCTTATCCTGTTTTGCATTTTAAAAATCGTTGCGGGAGAAAAAGAAAAGGAATCCTATATTTCCTGGTGGGCGGGATCGGTGGTGCTCCTATATTCTCAATACCTGTTCGGGCAAAGCGGAATCGTTCCTACCACGCTTATCGTATTCGGAATTTATCTGTACAAAGTCAAAAGAAGCACCCGATGGATGGGATTTTGTTTTGCCTTGAGTGTGCCGTTCAAGTTGTTTACGCTGGTCCTGTTGCCCCTTCCGTTTCTTCTGGCAGAAGGTTGGCGGGAAAAAATGAAAACGGTCGGCTGGATTCTAGTTCCCCTGCTTGTGGTTTACCTGCCGTTTGTGATCCATTCCGGAGGGCTTGTATTTTTGCGGATGACAGGTGCGTCTTATTCCGAGGGCCTGGCCTGGGGATGGGTTCTTGCATTGAGCAAGGGGTTCAAGGTTCTGGGATATCTTGCGGTTTTTTATCATGTGGGTTTCAGGTATCGGGGTAATTTTTCAGATGTTTTGAGGTATGTCTTCATTTGTTTGTTGTTGCTTTTGTGCGTGCCTTTGAAGATTCATTATTACGCATGGATCACGCCGTTCTGGTTTCTGTTTTTTCATGAGCACAGGAAATATGTCGGTATCTATGGCGTGATTGTGTTTCTGCTGTTTTTCGCTAATCTCAGTGATAAGCAGACGTTCCTCGGTATTCTGGCTCCCCTGTCTCCGGATTTTTTCATGAGCTTTCCGGGGTGGATGGACATCACCTACTTTTTTTCCCCTTCCGGGTTTCATGCTAAAACCGCCATTCTGATTATTTTTGTTCTGACGGTCTTTGTAGTTGTTCATCAATTGTCCATCCTGTTTGACTTTAAACCTGGTGTTTTTAAAAAACCGGATACTTCGCCGGTTAGAAAGTCCGCAGCGATTCTTGTGTATCCCGGGCTCTTAATGGTTTTTCTCATAGCGCTCTCCTTCTTTTCACACCCCGCGTTGAAAGTCTATATCAAGGATTATCTTTTTATCCGCAGTTCCAATTTTTATTACGAACCGCAGTTCAGGCAAATGGAACTGCCATCCGGAGCAAGCCTGAATCAGGAAATTTCCTTACAAAAGGGCCGGGTGAAAAAGACAGGTCTTTTTCTTGACCAACCGATTGATTCTGCTGTGAGAATTGAAATTCTGGATATTAAGGCCGGGGAAGAAAAGAAGATTTTTGTGAGCAATCATCCCCGCTTGGGAAAAGGCTGGGTGGAGAGCTTTCCCCAGTCTTATTTCGCCAGGGATAACAAGGTGCATTTCCGCTTGACCAATACCTCACCCGATACCATTACAATTTCAATCAGCAGGCGACCTAAATTTTCCGATGGTTTCCAGTTGACCCTGATTCCTAAGAGTAAGGATGAGGAAATGATCGATGATGGGGTTCTCAGGATTTATGTTCAGGAAGAGCCTCTGTTTCTTCATGATCCTAAGCTCCCGTTTCGCACCGCCAAACAAGCGTTTTCTCAGGAGAAAAAATTCCTTGCCTTCTGGTTCATCGTGCTGATGGTCTGCGCAGTGAAGACATTGCAGTATGGGCGGCGCAGAGAGGGCGATAGAACGAATCTGAACTGATTTCCTTTTCAATGATCCCTGTTGCGAGTAGAGGCATTGTGCCACCGGCACAGGCCGGCGGCGATACTGCCTAATATACAATGGGTGAGGGCGGAGATGGCACCGGGTACGGTTGCCAAACCGTATGCAGGAAAATTGCTCCTTGCCAGTTCGGTCGCAAGACCGGAGTTTTGCATCCCTACCTCAATCGATACGGTTTGAGCGTCCCGCTCGGTAAACTTGAGTAGGCGGGATAACACATATCCCAATATAAATCCCAACAGGTGAAGCAAAAGCACGGCAACTATTAATGAAGCGCCGATTTCCAGGATGGCGGATTTTTTATCAGCCAGTATAAAGTCCACAATAAACACAATAGAAAGCACGGCGACAAAGGGGGTGTAGGCTTCCACTTTTTTAACCCCGCGGTGGAAAAAGTGGTTCAGAAAAATCCCCAGCAAAACGGGGAGGATGACCACCTTGAGGGTTTTGAGTAAAAGCCCCAGGGTATCTACATCTACCTTTAAACCGGTTTGTTCCAGGGAGATGGACTCCACCCACCATGTGGTCAGAAAGGGAGTGAGCAGAACAGCCAGAAGGGTCGAGCATGTGGTCAGGCTTACCGAAAGAGCGACATGGGTTCGGGCAATGAAACAGACAACATTGGATGCGGTTCCGCCGGGACAACAGGCGACCAGGACGAGTCCGATAACAAAATCGATTGGAAGGTTAAAGCCTAAGGCCAGCGCATAGCCAAGGCCCGGCATGATGGTGTATTGCAGGCCAACGCCGAGCAAAATGGATTTGGGCATTTTGAGGACGCGGGAAAAGTCTTCCAGGCTCAGGGTCAGCCCCATGCTCAGCATGATGAGGCCGAGAAAATAGGGTATCCAGTGGGGTTGAAACCATGTCGCCGTTTCCGGTTTCCACAGGGCCAGCCCAGCACCGGTCAGTACCCAGACGGGAAACAGGTTGGCCAGGGTAATGAATAATCGTTCGACCGAGTTCACTCAGGGTTTTTGCGCGATGATGCTGGAATAGGCTTCTTTGCCGTTATCATAATCCTGATAACGGATGACTCGCATACCTTTGAAAATATCAAGTAGTTCGTTGGTGTCGAGCGCCCATTTTCGGCTGAACCGGGCGTATTTCAGGTAGTCGATATTATAAGTCTCAACAACAATCATGCCGCCGGGTTTCAGGGCAGACTGGAATTGTTTGAAAAGATCCCTTTGCATATAATAGGTGCAAAGGATCACATCATAGGTGTTGGGTGCAAGTGTAAAACTTTCGAGATCGACCACTTGTGTCTCAATGGTGACGTTGTTTCTTTCTGCCAGTTTATGGGCTTTTTTGAGACCCGTGGCGGAAATGTCTAAGCCAATAACATCGAACCCTTGAGTGGCGAGATAAACCCCGTTTCTCCCTTCCCCCATAGCGAGATCCAGAACTTTGCCTTTCGGCAGCAGGTGAACATTTTTCACCAGGAAAGGAATGGGGTTTTCACCAAACAAATAAACTTCAGTGTCATATTTATTGTCCCACCGATCCTTATCTCTGGAGTGGGCAAACACGGTAGTGCTGAAACCCAGGATAAGCAGGGCAGTGAAAAGCGCAATGCGTTTATGATTGCGAAAAGATTTCATAGGAGGGACCTTGATAGAGTTCTTATACCAGTTTACCGGAAGCCGAAAACCGGTTCAAGGGGATTTCCACGTTTACTTGAGTTTGGCGAGCAGGTAGAATTATAGGCTACTGAAAAGGCAAATCCCCCCGACCCCCTTCGTGGAAGGGGGGGCTTCAATGGACCCCTCTTTTACAAAGAGGGAGTTATATTTTTCCTCAGCCTTCATGCCCCGAATGGGGTAGCTGGGGTGATTTATATCGCTACCAAATAGGGAGTGGAAATATGTTATTACGCAATACCATAGGAACAGGGATCGCTATTATTGCTCTGTTCTTTAGCGCCAATATTTGGGCCGAGGGCTTGGCGAATCAAAAACCGATTGCGGAATCTGCCGATAAACGGTTTGCCAATTATGGAAACGGTACCACCCTTGACCGGAAAACCGGTTTGCTCTGGATGACCCGGGACTACTGGCAAATGAATGCCAAATGGGTCAACTGGTATACGGCAAATGAGTATGCCCAGCGCATGAGCAATAAAAATTTCGCCGGTTACGATGATTGGCGTTTGCCTACTCCTGAAGAAGCTGCCACTTTGTATGACCGGCGCAAGCGTAACGTAGATAAGGATGGCGATAAAATTTTTATCGACAATATGTTTCCTGAAGGCGCAGGTTGGAGTACCTGGACCAGCGAAGAAAAACGTAATAAAGCCATAACGGTTTCCTTCAAAGATGAAGGCGGTCAGGTTTATCAGGATAAAATATCGGGCACCGATGCCTTCCTGCGACTAGTCCGGCCGGTGACCGGCGGCAACTAGCAATAGCTTGATTAGGCGAGCAAAGAGTTATCTCGGCTTAAAAAGTAATTACTATATTCCCTCCCACGGGTAAAGACTTAGGAAGAGGACATCACGCGTGCCCCGAAGGGGTAATACTTTCAATAATCTTCCCCTGATAATGTATCAATACGATGCGAACGATTGATTTAACCCTGATAGTTGCCTTTGCTCTTTTGTTTGTTTGGGGCGGAGTGGCAGGCGCGTTTCACCTGGATATCTATGAACCGAGGGTTCCTTCTGAACTATTAGAAGAACTTCAGGATATGGATAATCCTTATCCCGCAACCCCTGAAAGGATAGAAGCAGGTCGAAAAATTTATTTTGGCAAAGGCCTGTGTGTCACGTGCCACAACCACGATGGCAAGGGGGTGAAACTTCCCGGCCACTCGCCGAGAGATTTCACCGATGCAAAATGGCAGGAGATCAGGACCGATGGCGAGATCATGTGGGTGTTGAGGAACGGGAGCGCAGGAACGCAGATGCCCGTACGAGTGGGCAAGGATATCAGTGAGGAAGAAGGCTGGAGTGTGATCCATTTCATTCGAACGTTTTCTCCAAGCAACTAATCAGAATAAAACTTAAATTATGATGCAGGGTTTCAGCAGTAATAGGAAAAGCATAGTGGGGGTGATCCTTGGGCTATTACTGTTCGGGGTGGTTGCCGAGGTATGGGCCGGGCCGCCTTTGGGCCATGGGCGCCGGTATAATTTGCGTCACCATAAGGGGCATCATGGGCAAGGCTTTGCCGGAGATGGCATTTGTCCGCAAGGCCGGTTTACGGTTCAGGCTCCCGAGGATATCCACAACCAGACCAACCCGCTTAAACCCAGCCGGGAAGTTCTTTATTCAGGAGAATCTTTATTTCAGTTGGAGGTGCAACCGATGGCCTGCAAAATTTGCCATGGCGTGAATGGAAATGGATTGGGCATTATGGCGCAGGGACTGAACCCAGCACCGAGGAATTTCACCTGCGAAGAAACGATGAAAGAAATTTCCGACGGCCAGTTGTTCTGGATCATTCGTAATGGTTCCCAAGGGACGGGCATGCCGGCTTTTAAAGATCTCGAGGACCGGGAAATCTGGCAGATTGTTCACTATTTGCGCCAGTTCCCTCAATCCAGGCGTCAGTAAAAGATGGTCCGGGTTTTTGGCTTGGCCTTTGCAGTATTTTTGCTTGGTGAAGTGAAAGCAGTTGTGGCCGAGCCTACTTATGTTCCGCAGGTTCAAGGTTTGGCTGTTCCCGGTTCGTTTCAGGTACAGCGGGTTTCTGGAATCTGTCCACAAAACCGCAAAACCCGTAACGCCCCGGGCCGGTACTTAAAAAAGAAAAATCCGGTTTCACCCACTCCGGAGAACCTGGCGAAAGGAAAACGACTTTATAACCAGGATGCCAAACCTACAGCCTGCAAGCTATGTCATGGGGCCAGGGGAAATGGCAATGGTAGTCTGGCGAGAAGGCTGGACCCGCCCCCGAGAAACTTTGCTTGTGCTGAGGTAATGAAGAATCTACCAGACGGCCAGTTATTCTGGGTCATTAAAAATGGATCCCGCGGTACGGCCATGCCGGCCCATAAATCCACTTTAAAGTCCGAGGAAATCTGGCAGTTAATTTTGTTTATAAAAAAGTTCCTGAGAGCTTAATAGTTATTACTGTTTGATAGGAGAAAAGTTATGTGGCGATTAGTAGTCAAAGGACTCACGATTCTACTAGTCATTTTAATTGTCCCTTCTGGGTTGTGGGCGGGGGATGATGGATTCGCCGAAAAAATAATTAACAGCCAATGCAAAAACTGCCATCGGTTTGAAGGCAAACCGAAATCAAAGTTTGATCTGAAAGCACCCGATTTGATGTGGAGTGGTGTGAAATACCAGCACTCCTGGTTGATCCGCTGGTTGATGGGCCAGGAGGAAAACCTCTATCCCAATAGTTATCGCTGGGATAAAAGTTTTCACTTTTCAAGAAAGCATATGATTTTGACACGGGAAGAAGCCACAGTGATTGCCGGTTACATGGAAAAGACTTACCTTGACCCCAGGGTTAAAAAAAGTTTTGTCGATATGTCTACCTTTACAGAAATGGAGGCGAGTTTGGGGGCTGATATTTTTCGCGAATATTCGTGCCTGGGATGCCACCAGATCAAGGATGATGAGGGCAATAATATAGGCGGCCCAATCAGCGTAAACCTTTATGATGCGGGTAACCGATACAGGCTGGACTGGTGGAGCCGGTTCGCGGAAAACCCTCAGGATTTCACTCCGCACAGCGGCGAATACCTGGCCGATATCAGTCTTCGTAAAGCACGTCATATTATTGGTTATTTGATGACTCTTGGCGTGAAGGATTTTAAATTCTATGAACCGTGGGAATCAGAGACTTTCAAAAAAGCGGATGCAGGACGCGGAGCCAAAGTCTATAAAGAGTACTGTGTGCAATGCCATGGGCCTCAGGGTAAGGGGGATGGACCGGGAGCCAAAGGGCTGGACCCAAAACCCGCAGTCCATGCGGACCTGCCACTTTCTGATTACCCGCCGGATTATTTATATAACCTGGTTTATTATGGTGGAAAGAGTGTTGGTAAATCCCCAAATATGCCGGACTGGGGCATGACTATACCGCCTCAAAGCCTGGCGGATGTGATTGCTCATATCCGCTCCACTTTCAAGGGAGAATAAGAGAGAAAAGGCGTTATGCCCTGAGCAGGGCATAACGCCTTTTCTCCGATCCCTCACACATTCCTCATTTCTTCTTTAAATATAAGAATTTAAGGTTAACTCCCTATCCTGCATTTCGCACCTGAAACTGATTAATGAAAAAAATTTATGATCCATTTTTTACCACCAAAGAGCAGGGGCAGGGAACCGGCTTGGGACTGAACATCGTCCATCAACTGGTGTTGAAATACGAAGGAACGATTGACGTCTCTACCCGGGAGGGAAAAGGAACTACGTTCTCCCTAACCTTCCCCGCCACCGGCGAGCCGCCTGTGGCAACTAGCAATGGCTAGAATGAGCCGAGATGAATTGTTGGCAGTAAAAAGCTATTGCTAGTTGGGTCCAGCGAGTTATGCTTATTATTTGCCTTTACCCTTTCAGGGCA
>DODH01000227.1 GCA_003545625.1 Nitrospina sp. | reverse complement strand
AAAAAACGCAAAGGCTTAATCATCGTCAACACAGGAGAGGGTAAAGGCAAATCTACCGCCGCTTTTGGCTTGGCCCTACGTGCTGCCGGCAACAAGATGAATGTGTTCATCATGCAGTTCATGAAAGGCCAATGGAAAGCTGGTGAGCGCAAATCTTTTGAAAAACTATCACCTTATGTTGAGTTTGAAGCTATGGGCAATGGTTTTACCTGGGACACGAATAACATCGAACAAGATAAAGCCACAGCCCGAAAAGCATTCGAAATCGCAAAAGAAAAACTATTAGGCGGTAAGTATCATATGGTCATTTTTGAGGAGATCAACTATGTTTTGGATTACAAGTTCTTTCCTGAGGACGAGTTTCTAGAGTTACTAAAAAACAAGCCCGAAAAGGTTCATGTTGTCTGCACAGGAAGAAATGCATCTGACAAGTTAATAGACATGGCCGATTTGGTGACAGAAATGAGGATGATCAAACATCCTTTTAAAGAGCAGGGAATTCCCGCACAGAAGGGAATTGAATTTTAAACCTTTGAAACTTTTACGCCTTAAAATTTCTATCTGCAAATTGTCGGTCGGGATACGAACAAACTGAAAAAAAATGAGATTGTGAGAACCACTGTGGAAACGGTTACAGAAAGCACCGTCGATGGAATCATCGCCTCTTTATTTTTTGCCGTACTGGGAGGAGCCCCGTTGGCGATTGCTTACAAGGCCATCAATACCATGGATTCTTTGTTTGGATATAAAAGTGACACCTACCATGACTTTGGTTGGGTTCCTGCCCGTCTGAATGATCTTGTAAGCTGGTTTCCAGCAAGACTGGCCTTACCTGTCATTGCTATAAGCACGGCCCTTTGCGGACTGAGCGGCATAATTTCCCTGGCAGTGGCGATACGGGATGGTTCCAAGCACCCCAACCCCAACTCCGGGTTTCTGGAGGCGACCATGGCAGGCGCGCTGGGAACCCACCTTGGAGGAACAAGTTTCTATTCGGGAAAAATCAATATCAAGCCATTCATTGGTGATAATTTGCGGGAACTGGAATTATCCGACGTCAGTCAAAGCCATAAACTCATGTTCGTTTCATCCCTATTGGTCTTGGTAGTAGTGGTTTCAATCGAAATGGTTTAAAAAAATTTTTAACGGGTATTTAACAAATTTACGCTATGCCATTCAAGCATTCAGGCAGAAATTTATTATCAGTCCCAATGGGCATCTCTGCGGGTATTCACACCCTGTTGATAGCCAGCTTGGTATTCCTGTCCTGGGAAAAAACCACCACCAAACCCGAAATCCCGTCCATAAAAATCGCAAATGTTTTTCTGGAACCGGAAAAAACTAAGCCCATCCAGAAAATTAATCGGGAAAATGCATTGGCAGCAACTCAACAGGAAACCTCGAAACCTGAGAAGGGAACGACACTGAAAGCACCCCAACCGTTCCAGCCAACCCAGCGGCATACCAGCAATGTTTCAAGGAAGGGTCCATTGCCCATCAGAGCCAGCACTCCCCGATTCATAGAATTTTTGTCCACGCAACCGGCTCCATCGACAACCAAAACGGTTCTGCGAACCCGTTCAACACATACCGCCCGGACTCCTACACCCGGGTTGGGCAAAACAATAACCTTGAATCCAACGAATGTTTCTTTCCACTCCAGGCATTCACCTCCTTCACTTCATGATAGGGTCACGGCCAGGACAATTACCGAAGAAATTTGGCCCGATCCCTTGAAAGCCTCGCCAGAAATACAGATGGTAGAACGTAGAATATCGCTTTCAAAAGCAAGCACCGTTTATATAACATCCATACCCCCTGAGTTCGTCGATGATATGGAGGAAGACTCTTTACAAATCTCGGCATCTTCAAAATCCCGTCATCCTGATGGAAAAACGGATTCTTCCGGTGAAGATATGGATTCTATTCGAAAGGGCTTTTCCTCCAGCGTATGGGGAAGAATCGCCAAAGCAAAATATTATCCCCCTTTGGCCCGAAAACAGGGTTGGGAAGGAAAACCCATCGTAGAATTCAGGCTGGCACGCAATGGAGACCTTTTAAGCTCTTCTATTGCCCTTTCTTCGCCCTATAAGATTTTGAATGAAGCCGCACTGGGCGCGGTAAAAAATGCCGTTCCCTATCCAAAATTCCCGAAAGCTCTCAAATTAGATTCGATTAGATTTAAGCTCCCCATTTCCTTTATACTAGCGGAACCATGATGACGATCCGACTGAAGAAAACTCATTTTTTATGCGGATTCCTCTTTTTAGTTCTGACTTCGCTTGCAGAGGGTGTGGTGATCCAGGTCGATAGCGATTTCGATGGCAAGCTAGACCAATGGCAGCATAAATCAGAGGATGACCGCCTGTTGAAAGTGGAATACGATAAAAACGGGGATGGAAAGATTGATCAGATAGATGTTTTTGACGGCAATAAAAAACCCATTCGCGTTGAATTAGACCGTAATTTTGACGGGACCCTGGACCAAGTGCAGCATTACTCCAAAGGCTTTATCCTGCAATACATTGAAAAAGACTCCAAATTTTCCGGACTAATTGACTGGCGCGAAGTCTATGGACCAAATAACAAAGTAACACGTCTGGAAACTGATGAAAACCAGGACGGCAGAATGGATGTCTTTCAATATTTTCCAGAGGACGGCCATATGGAACGGGTGGAATATGATGCTTCCCATGATGGGAAAATTGACCGATGGGAATTTTTTGGGAACGATGAGACTCTGCATTCAATCAACTTCGACATCAACCACGACGGAAATCCGGACCAGTGGCAATATTTTAAAAATTCGACACTCTTAATAAAAGTGGAGCACGATACAAACTTTGATGGCAAGGTCGACCGTTGGGAATATTTTGACGATTACGGAAAAATGGAACGCGTCGAATTAGACAGAAACCACGACGGCAAACTAGACCTTATAAAAAGGCGACCCTAATCCCAACTCATGAAACAACTCAAACTCCCTATTCTTTTATCTTTTTGTGTACTTTATTCTTTTTCATGCACCCCAAAACCCACGCTGGATGTTCCGGAACCTTTTAAAAATGGACAACAGGTTTTCCACAGAGTTTGTTCAAATTGCCACGGCTCAGACGCGATGGGCAAACATACTCAGGCCCCCAGGCTCATTGACGAGGAATACCTTGCCGAAAATTTCTCTGATGCAGATATCCGCGAAATCGTGCTGAACGGGTCCGATAAAATGCCGCCGCAAAAAAAGAACGTAACATCTGAGGAAATCACAGGAATCATCAAATATCTGCGTTATTCACAAAAAGCGGCAGGACTCGAAGCGGAAGAAGATGAGGAAGAAAAAAATGAAGCAGAACCTTCCCCAAAAAAGAATTGATGGTTTTACCAACCACTGCCATGCTTGATCTTATTCGAGACACCCTGGACGCAATAAAACCGATCCCACTCCTTCGGTTTGAGACGGCTCAGGCTCATCTCGATTCCCTCACTAAACCCCCAGGAAGCCTCGGCCTCCTGGAAGATTTGGCAAAAAAATATACGGCTATCCGCGATACAGATCATCCATCAGTCAACAGGAAATCGGTCGTTGTATTCGCGGCGGATCATGGGGTCACCGAAGAGGGCATTAGCGCTTACCCCGCCAAAGTCACTGCCCAAATGGTGCAGAATTTCCTTGATGGTGGAGCCGCCAAATGTCCTAGCAAGACAACAGAATGCGGAAGTACTAGTTGTAGATATTGGTGTTAACCATAAGTTTTCCCAACATCCGGAATTGCTGGATAGAAAAATAGCCCTCGGAACCCGAAACTTGGCCAAAGAACCTGCCATGACCAGAACCGAGGCCGAAGAAGCCATCACAATTGGTATCCAGATCGCC
>DODH01000142.1:735-2640 GCA_003545625.1 Nitrospina sp. | reverse complement strand
CGGCAATGGAGCAAATTTTATTTGGATTTGTTCAGGAACCCTAGGAAATCGGAATCCTCAGACATAAGGAGAGTGGTGTCGGTTTTTAAGGATTTCTTATAAGCTTCCATGGAACGCATGAAAGTGTAAAATTTTTGGTCTTTGTTAAAAGCATCCGCGTAAATTTTGGTTGCTTGGGCGTCTCCTTCACCCCGAACGACCTGTTCCTCTTTATAGGCTTCGGCGACCAGAATGGTTTTTTCCTTATCCGTTTCAGCGCGAATTTTGGTGGCTTCTTCTTTTCCTTCAGACCGGTATTCCATGGCGATCCGCTCACGTTCTGTGCGCATCCGGTTAAAAATGGAATTGGCGACTTCGGGCGGCAGGTCGGTCCGCTTGATGCGTACCTCGACTACCTCAATACCATATTCCGCGGCTTTGACGTTCGCTTCATTGGTAACCTTGGCCATAATCGAGTCCCGGGTTTCCGTGACGACATCGTGCAAATCGTGGGTACCAATTTCCACCCGCAATTCGGAGTAGATGATATCGTCCAAACGGGCCCGCGCACTCCGTTCCCCGCGAACGGTTTCAAGGAATTTTAAAGGGTCAACGATTTTGAACATGGTGAAGTTATCAACCAGCAGGTTTTTTTTGTCCTTGGTGATGACTTCGGTTGGATTGGAGTCGTTATCCAGCAATTGTTTGGAAAAGTACCGGACCTTCTGCAAGAACGGAATCTTAAAATAAAGTCCCGGCTCCGTGATGATCTCTTTGGGTTTCGACAGTTCCAGCACCACCGCGTTCTGGGTCATATGGACCGTGAACATGGAAGACGATAAGATAACGATCGCGATAACGCCGCCTATAATCAGAGCATTTTGTTTCATAAGTATTATCTATTGCCTCCCAGCAGGTTTCCGCCCAAAGGCAGGATCGGTAAAACGCCACTGCCCTGTTTTCCCATAATGAACTTATTGATGTTAGGCAGAATCTCTTCCATGGTCTCAAGATAAATCCTTTTGCGGGTGATTTCCGGGGCTTTTTTGTACGCCTCGTATTGTTTCAGGAAACGGTTCGCGTCACCTTCTGCCCTTTTGATGGTTTGCTCCCGATACCCTTCCGCCACCCGGACTATTTGTGCGGCCTGTCCACGTGCCTCCGGGATGACCGCGTTACGGTAACCCTGGGCTTCGTTGATCATCCGTTCTTTATCTTCCCGGGCACTGACAACATCCTTGAACGCGGCCGCGACCTGCTCCGGGGGGTGTACATCCTGAAGCTGAACGGTCACGATCTGCAGGCCGGATTCATATTTATTAAGAAGTGCTTGAATTTGCTCCTGGGCGAGAACCTGAATTTCCGCTTTGCCGGTGGTCAACGCTTCATCAATATTTTTGCTACCGGTGATTCCGCGAATGACTGTCTCTGCAGCATCGCGAATCAGTTTATGCGGCCGTCGCACATTGAACAGGAATGCAACCGAATCCATGATCCGGTACTGAACAACGAGATTGATATCAATAATATTCTGGTCGCCGGTCAGCATAAGGGATTCGGCGGGAACCTTCTGTATGGGCCTTCCTTCGGAAGCCCTGAAGCCGATTTCTGCTCTGCGCACCTGACGAATTGCGGGTGTTGCGGCATGCTCGATGGGAGATGGATACTTGAAATGCAAACCCGGTGAAGCGGTACGGTGAAATTTCCCGAATCGGGTGACCACACCTTCTTCATCCGGTTCGACAAAATAAAAGGTTCCCGGCACAATCCATACCACAAGCAAGCCAAGGATAATCCATAACACCATGGAGGGTTTGAACTGCGGAATTTTAATTTGTGGAATATCAAAAGGTGGTTTTAGCGGGCCTCCGCCCCCTTGTCCGCCACTTCCTTTAAATCGGTCTTCGGGGCCTTTCGGCTCGTGTA
>DODH01000142.1:0-386 GCA_003545625.1 Nitrospina sp. | reverse complement strand
TCTATATCACCAGAAAATGAAACATTATAATAATTACGTTACGCTATCAGACTGCTCAAGTCTTGTCAATTATACTGGCTGAGGCAATAGCTTCAGTAAGAAAGGACAAATAGTGCTGGCAAATTAAAATACCTTGAAATCAGTCTCCTAAAACGTCAAAATGAAGGGCATCTCTAATAATTGCTTTTAGCCATGAGCAGCCCTTAAAATAAGGGCCTGCGAGTTGCCGTAGAGAAAACTACTGCAAAAATAGAGATCCCCTGAAATTTTTCAAACCAAATTTTAAAGAGAGAGAAATGTTAGCCTTTGCCAAAGATATTACCCAAGGTCAGCCCACAACCGTGAAAGAGTCTGAAAACGACGAGTTGAAACAGTATATGGAGTAC
>DODH01000174.1 GCA_003545625.1 Nitrospina sp. | reverse complement strand
AAGGTGAACATGGCTTTCTTCAACGTCAACGGTATCATCAGTGTCGGGCTTATGATTTTTGTTATCGTTGATTGCGTTTGGGTGTAAATACTTTTTTATCTTTTTCCTTAGCCGGTAAAAAACAATATGCAGATCTCTGCCAAACAATTAGGGCGCTAACCTTTTAATGCCTTATGATTTAAGGAGTTAAATTATTACAGGAGTTTGGGCATGAACCTTGCTAATACAATATCGCAAGGCGCAAGGCATTGATGTTTTATCCGAATCAGGAGAAGGTGGGTTTTCTTACAAAGAGTAGAAATTATTTGCTGTGTGTTTTGCGCCTCTGGGAATAGATAGGTTATAATGCGCAACTTCTCATCGTCAGGATTTTTGGAGTTCTAAAGATGCTTTTTGAGTTTGAAGATTCAACATTGCAACCTATTTATGAAAAAGTAAATTCAGGGACCCGTCTTTCCTATGACGATGGGGTCACCCTTTGGAAGACCCACGATCTATTGGGTGTGGGATATATGGCTAATATGGTCCGGGAAAAATTAAATGGGAACAAGACCTATTTCATTCACAACCGGCATATCAACCCGACAAACGTTTGTGTTCTGAGTTGCCAGTTTTGTGCCTTTGGGGTCAAGGCCGATCATCCCCATGCTTATGAAAAGTCATTGGAGGATATTTTTTCGGATGCTGAAAAATATAATGGAGGAGAAGTCAGTGAATTTCATATCGTTGGTGGACTCCATCCTGATTATCCGTTTGAATATTATCTCGACCTATTAAAGGGATTGAAAGAACGCTTTCCGTTGGTTCATATACAGGCATATACAGCCGTGGAATTGGAATACCTTGCTCGTCTGGCAAATCTTCCTATAAAAGAAACCCTGGAAATTTTAAGGGATGCGGGTTTGGGCTCTATTCCTGGGGGTGGCGCTGAGGTTTTCGCAAAACGAGTGCGTCGTAAAATTTGCGGAGACAAGATAACCGGTGAGGAGTGGTTGCAGGTTCATGAGATAGCTCACCTTGCTGGATTAAAAAGTAATGCCACCTTGCTGTATGGACATTTGGAAACCGCAGAAGAAAGATCGGATCATCTAGTGCAACTGCGGGAATTGCAGGACAGGACTCATGGGTTTGTGACATTCATTCCGTTAGCATTTCATCCAGAAAATACCGTGTTGGATTTTTTAAAAACCACACCGGGGCAATTGGATCTCAGGGCGCTGGCGGTTTCAAGATTGATGTTGGATAATTTCCCACACATAAAAGCCTTCTGGATCATGATTACCCCTAGAATAGCCCAGTTGGCTCAGTCTTTTGGTGCGGATGATATGGATGGAACGGTTGTCGAAGAGAAGATCATTCACGCCGCCGGCGCCGCTACGGATCAGGTTTTTCACAAGGATCAAATCATTCACATGATCACGGAGTCAGGAAGAAAGCCGGTAGAGCGGGATACTCTGTATGAAAACGTTAACGAGTTAGAGGTGGAAAGCGCATATTAGAATGTAAAGTTCGCAGACAGAAAGATATATTTTTATATGACACCTCTAATCAATAAAGACGGTCTTCCCGTTACTAATAACGCCAAAGCGATTCATGAAGAACTTTTTCGCGGGACAGGTTTTGTGATGGGGGCGGGGGCCTCTGTTTTTATTCAGAATGAAAGCATTACGGAAAAGTATATCGTAGTTTTTAAAGAAAATAGCTCCCTTTCAGAGAAACGATTTATTGCGGGCCGCTTTAAAGAAGCCTTGGAGTTGTTTCAACAATGGTTGGATGCCTGATCAATTTAATAGCCAGGCATAAAGAGATTCTGTTTTATTGGCCTATGGGAAGCGTGAGGAGCGGGGCGTTGTCTTTGATTTTGCCCGCTTGTAATGAAAAAATCTGAGCCAGCAGGGAAAACGTGGACTTGGATGACAAATCCGAATCGTCAATATAAAACCAGGTTCCGCGGTAAAAGATAACCATGGGGCTGGTTTCCGGTTTTCCGGGAAGAGAACGGATCCTCAACAAGTCGCCAGTTACTTCCTTCCAGTCAAAAATATTTCCTGCTGAGGTTTTTGTCTGGGTTACCTTGCCTAGTAAAACATCCTGACTGGGAACCTCAACTGCTTGAGAAAGATAAAACATGATTCCTAGAAGGGAACGAGTGACGACCCGGATTTGGTTTGTCTCATTAAAAGCGGGTGAAAAAGTCAGTACATAACGGGTTTTTCCCGGCTCCACGTTTAAAGCAAGGGCAAGCTGTTTTGCCTCTTCCCGGTTTTTATCTTCTTCGTTTATATGTAGAAGCAATTTAGGCACTCCATTGGACTCATAATATGAAAGACTTATGGCACCTTGAATCTGTAACTCCCGTAAAAATTTTACAGCGGATGCGAAGCCTTTAAATTGCGGGGCAAGGCTGGGAGTGGGGCCCGATGCGCTTGGGGCATTTTTCTGGGAATTCATCTGTTGAAAACAGAGTCGGAAAATTCTCTCTATACTCCAGCCAGAATGAAATAATAAGACGACGGTTTTTAAAGGGAGAGGTGATAACACACGTTGTATAAACTTGTTTCCCTGCAAAGGGGAATAGGTTACGGTTGGCTTCTCGGTCATTCCCACGCTTCCACCTAACCCAAAGAGCCCTTTGACGCCATCCTGTAAAGTGGCGCTGGCATTGGCAGTGCTCGACAAGCTGAATTGGGATGCCACACTGCTGACTTCCATGAAAAACGGAGTGTCCCGGTATTTGAGCCGGACCAGATTGAGCAAAAGCTGTTCGTCATTGGTTCTTTGAATCGCTAGATTGTAGTTGCTCCTTTCGCTTTTCAAAGTTGTCGGGCCCAGGTTTGCGCAACCCATGAACAACAATGGGAGAAATACGGTGAAGCAAAGAAGTAATGTAATATTTGAGGAGAAATAACGGAAATTCATGAAAATTCAGTGTCGGGTT
>DODH01000205.1:3985-10063 GCA_003545625.1 Nitrospina sp. | reverse complement strand
CGGCACTTGAGTTCTATGATCGAGGCCAGATCCGTATCGATGATGGTGTAGAGCACGATGCCCGGCGCGCCATCGATCGCATCGAGCACGGCGAGAAGCTGCTTGCGGTTGCGGATCAACGGATAGACATGCTCGAGCGCCTGGGCGCCATGGAACTGGGCAGCGGCCGCGCGACCGGCCGCCATGAGCGTCTCGCCGGTCGAATCGGAGATCAGGTGGAGATGGAAATAGTTTTTGCCCTGATCCACAAAATACATCCGTGACTGTTGAGAAAGCTGGACGAAACCCGAGGTAAGGAGGGAAGGGTGGCTTTGGCAAGGACAACCCACCGGTTTTTCCACACCGACCGGAGTCGGGACAGGATTCCGGACTGATTCAGGAGTCGACATGTTGATTGCGGGATTTCGTCGCGGGTCCGCATTTTTGAACTCCGGCAATTGATTGGAATCATGGCGGGAATCCGGACATTTTGGAATCGTTAGGCGTGTCTGTTAACGGCGGTTAATTTTCACAGCCTGTGGATTTCCTGTGACTCCCGTGGGGATTGGCGTTAATCCCGGGAACAAACAGACTCTAAGAAACAGAATCCTATTCAGAAAGGATTCGATATTTAGGAAGGATGGGGATGACGTCCGTCAGAAAGCTCTTGAAAGTCCTTGAAGGTGAAGCGGTCGCCCCGCCTCCGATCTGGCTGATGCGCCAGGCTGGACGTTATCTTCCCGAGTACCGGGCAACCCGGTCGCAGGCCAACGGCTTTCTCGATCTTTGCTACACCCCGGATCTGGCTGTTGAAGTGACGATGCAGCCAATCCGGCGTTTTGGTCTGGATGCCTCCATCCTTTTCTCCGACATCCTGGTGATCCCTGATGCGCTGGAGCGGAACGTGCGTTTCGTCGAAGGCGAAGGACCACGCATGGATCCGATTTCCGCTGACGAGATCGCGACCCTCCCCAAACCCGATATCGCGAAGAAGCTGGGACCGGTCTTCGAGACGGTTCGGCGATTGCGCGGGGAACTGCCTGAGGAAACCACGCTACTGGGCTTCTGTGGCGCGCCCTGGACGGTTGCGACCTACATGATCGCCGGCCGCGGAACGCCTGAGCAGGCGCCGGCGCGTCTGTTTGCGATGAACCACCCGGACGAATTCCTGAAACTCCTCGACGTGGTCAGCGAGCTGTCCGCCGAGTATCTGATCCAGCAGCTCGATGCCGGCGCAGATGCGCTGCAGGTTTTCGATTCCTGGGCTGGTGTCCTGGGTGAGAAGGATTTCGATCTTTTCTGCGTGAAGCCCATGAAACGGATCGTCGATCTGGTCAGGGCGGCGCGCCCGGGTGCCAAGATCATCGGGTTCGCCAAGGGAGCCGGCGCGCTTCTCGAGGATTACCGTGAGCGCACTGGTGTGGATTGCGTGGGTCTCGACTGGACGGTGCCGCGGTCGCTGGCGCGCAGGATTCAGCAAAACGGCGCGGTCCAAGGCAATCTCGACCCGCTTTTGATGGTAGCCGGCGGCACGGCTCTCGATGAGGGCATTGACCGGGTGATGTCCGATCTCTCGGAAGGTCCGTTCATCTTCAATCTCGGTCACGGGATCACCCCGCAGGCCGATCCTGAGAACGTCACACGGCTCGTCGAACGCGTGAGAGGCTGGAGACGGGCGTGAGCGCGAGAGACGACGGCACAGGCTCCACCGGGCCCGAAAAGGCTGTTTCAGCGTCTGAGGGCCGCAAGGCGGCCCGCAAAGCGGCATTCTGGATCGTCACGGTCGTTGTGCTGGCGGTTCTGGCCATCCTTTTCCAGCCGCCATGGCTCTACGAGTGGCTGAAAGTTCTCCACGTCATCGCGCTCATCTCCTGGATGGTCGGGCTATTCTACCTGCCGCGGATTTTCGTCTATCACACGGATTGTGAGCCGGATTCGGAAACCGATAAGACTTTTATCGTGATGGAATCGCGGCTTCTGAAGGTCATCATGGGCCCGGCGATGGTGGTGACCTGGGGCGCCGGCCTGGCACTGGCCTGGCTCGGTTTCGGCTTTATCGGCCTGTGGTTGTGGCTCAAGATCCTGTTTGTCGTCGGTCTGACCGGTTTCCATCATTATCTGGCGAAATCCGCGAAGCGTTTTGCTGCCGGTGAGCGCCCGGGAACGGCCCGTCAGTGGCGGATGCGGAATGAGATTCCCACGATTCTGATGATCGGGATCGTGATCTTCGTCATCATAAAACCGTTTTCCTGAGCAAATTACCGCATAACGCCATCGAAAGTGCCGGAAAACGGGGCTTGCGGCGTTTCATGTGAAACGCTATCTAGATGGCATCTCCTTAGCGGATGTTTGTATCGCGTCGGCGCCCGCCGAACATCTCAGGTCCATCCGCTTCTCTCCAAATATCGGAATATACGGATTTCCCATGCAGGAAATGAAGCTTCAAGAGCTTAAGAACAAGACACCGACGGACCTTCTGGAGTTCGCTGAATCGGTCGAAGTGGAAAACGCCAGCGTCATGCGCAAGCAGGAACTGATGTTTGCCATCCTGAAACAGCTTGCAGCCCAGGACGTCGAAATCATCGGTGAAGGTGTCGTCGAGGTTCTCCAGGACGGTTTCGGCTTTATGCGCTCGGCGCAGGCCAACTATCTTCCCGGCCCGGACGACATCTACATCTCGCCCTCTCAGATCCGCCGTTTCTCGCTGAAGACCGGCGATACGGTCGAAGGTCCGATCCGCGGCCCGAAGGAAGGCGAACGCTATTTCGCGCTTCTCAAGGTCAACACGATCAATTTCGAAGATCCCGAGAAGATCCGCCACAAGGTCCATTTCGACAACCTGACACCGCTCTACCCGACTGAGCGGCTGCGGATGGAGCTCGAGAACCCGACCACAAAGGACAATTCGCCCCGCGTGATCGATCTGGTAGCACCGCTCGGCAAGGGCCAGCGTGGCCTGATCGTTGCGCCGCCGCGTACGGGTAAGACGGTTCTGCTGCAGAATATCGCGCATTCGATCACCGCGAACCATCCGGAATGCTATCTGATCGTGCTTCTGATCGACGAGCGTCCGGAAGAAGTGACCGATATGGAACGTTCTGTTAACGGCGAGGTCATCAGTTCCACTTTTGACGAGCCGGCGCAAAGGCATGTGCAGGTGGCGGAAATGGTGATTGAAAAGGCCAAACGCCTGGTTGAGCACAAGAAGGATGTGGTAATCCTTCTAGATAGTATTACGCGTCTGGCCAGGGCTTATAATGCTATTGTTCCTCCCAGCGGAAAGGTGTTGTCGGGCGGTGTGGATTCCAATGCCCTGCAAAGGCCCAAGCGTTTTTTTGGTGCCGCCAGAAACCTTGAGGAAGGGGGAAGCCTGACCATCCTTGCTACGGCGCTCATCGATACGGGAAGCCGTATGGACGATGTTATATTTGAGGAGTTCAAAGGAACGGGTAATTTGGAAATCGTCCTCGACCGCAAACTGGCAGACAAGAGAACTTTTCCCTCCATCGATATCAACAAATCAGGAACCCGCAAAGAAGAACTTTTGCTTCCCGAGGAAGACCTCCAGCGTGTATGGTTATTGAGAAAAGTTTTGATCCCGATGGGCATCCATGATACGATGGACCTTCTCCTGCAAAAGATAAAAGAAACAAAAACTAACGCCGAGTTTTTAGCGGCAATGAATTCTTAATGGTGACTCAATGAAAGACGGCATTCATCCCGAATACTATGAACTCACGGTGCGGTGCGCATGTGGGAGTGAAATACAGACCCGTACAACCCTTAAAGACCTTCATGTGGAGATCTGTTCCCAGTGCCATCCTTTTTTCACGGGAAAACAGAAGATCATGGACACTGCTGGTCGCATTGAAAAATTCAAGCGCAAATACGCCAAGGCGGCGAAGCCTGCTGTTGTGGCGGAAGCAACCAGCCCCCAGTAAACGCGGTCACCTTCTTTTTTCTTTCCCCTGACCCCCCGGGGTTTTTCAAGAAACCATTCCATCCATGTTTGATAAGCTGAAATCGGTTGAGAAGCGTTATGATGATCTCAACCAATTGCTCAGTGATCCTAAAATAATTTCCCAACAGTTCGAGTTCCAGAAGTATGCCCGGGAACAGTCGGAGATTGCCCCCATTGTCAACCAGTTTCAGAAATTACAGAAGATCGACCGGCAATTGGGCGAGAGTAAAACAATCCTGGACGAGGAAAAAGACCCGGAATTGATTGAAATGGCTCAGGAAGATATGGCCGACCTGGAAACCCAAAAACAGGAAACGATAGAAGCCCTGAAAGTTCTTTTGCTCCCTAAAGACCCTCGCGATGAGCGCAACGTTATTATGGAGATTCGTGCTGGTACGGGAGGCGAAGAGGCGGCACTTTTTTCAAATGATCTGTTTCGCATGTATTCGAGGTATGCGGAGGAGAAAAAATGGAATGTGGAGGTTTTGAGTTCCAGTCTGACCGGCAAAGGCGGATTCAAAGAAGTTATTTTCAACATTTCGGGAAAAGGGGCTTACAGCAAACTAAAGTACGAAGGAGGCACCCACCGGGTACAACGGGTTCCCGATACAGAAAGCCAGGGGCGCATTCATACCTCGGCGGTGACGGTTGCTGTTTTACCAGAAGTGGAGGATGTGGATATTAAAATCAACCCGGCGGATATAAAGATAGATGTCTATCGGGCGTCCGGGCCAGGGGGCCAGAGTGTCAATACGACAGATTCGGCGGTGCGCCTGACTTATATCCCGACCGGAATGATTGTGACTTGTCAGGATGAAAAATCGCAACATAAAAACCGGGAAAAAGCCATGAAGGTACTGAGAGCCCGGTTGTATGATGAGGAACAAAAAAAACAACAAGAAGCTATGGCCAGCGAACGCAAACAGCAGGTTGGCACCGGTGACCGTAGCGGACGCATTCGTACTTATAACTATCCCCAGGAGCGGATAACCGACCACCGCATTGGCTTGACCCTGCATAAGTTGTCCTTGGTGATGGAGGGTGACCTGACTGAGATTATTGACGCGTTAACGCTCCATTTCCAGACGCAGGCTCTGAAAGGAGAATAGGGTGGAGGTTCAATCAAAACTGAGCCGTTGCCGGGATGGGACCATTTTCTCCTTTCTCAATTGGGCCTGCCACAAATTTTTGCGGGCAGGGGTTGCATCGCCCCGGTTGGATGCGGAAGTTTTAGTGGCAGATGGTCTTAAGGTCTCAAGAACGGAGTTGATGACGCATCCTGATCGAGTTTTGAATCGAGCTGAGGAGCAGATGCTTTGTTCCAGAATCGAGAGAAGGGTTTTGCGCGAACCGGTTTCCCATATAACTGGCGTTCAGGAATTCTGGTCACTCGAATTTGAAGTTAATGAAAAAGTTCTGACACCCCGGCCGGAAACGGAAATTCTGATTGAGCAATGTTTAAAAGCGTTGGTGAAAAAATCTCCGCCTGTGCGAATTCTGGATTTGGGAACTGGGTCGGGAATTCTTTCCATCGTTTTAGCGAAGGAAATTCCTCAAAGCCATGTTACTGCTATTGAAAAGTCGGCATTGGAAGTTGCCCGAAAAAATGCGGTGCGTCATGCAGTGATGGATCGGATTTGCTTTGTAGCTGGCGATCTGATGAAGGTAGACTGGCAAGGGCCGTATCATCTTATTGTTTCCAATCCGCCCTATATTGAATCGGAAAACTTGTCAAAGTGCATGCCCGAGGTCCGGCAATATGAACCGACCCAGGCACTGGATGGGGGGAGAGATGGTTTGGACTATTATCGATTTATCGTGCCTATGGCATGGGAAAAACTGGAAGAAAATGGTTTGCTGGCTTTGGAGATCGGGCACACCCAGGCCCCGGCTGTAGTCGCCTTAATGCAAGGTGGTTCCCGCTATCAAGATATTCAGGTGATTCAGGATTATTCCGGTTATGACAGGGTGGTATTGGCAAGGACTGTGAATGGATAAGATTGTTATAGAGGGTGGACGGCCTTTAGAGGGTACGGTCAAAATTAGCGGGGCCAAGAATGCGGTTCTTCCTATTCTGGCCGCGACACTTCTGACCCGTGGACGCAATATCATTGAAGGGGTTCCAAAAGTTCGCGATG
>DODH01000205.1:0-3575 GCA_003545625.1 Nitrospina sp. | reverse complement strand
TCGAGTGCAAACAACCCGGAAGCACCTTATGACCTGGTTTCTACAATGCGGGCTTCCTGCCTGGTTTTGGGACCCTTGCTGGCCAAGTTGGGCCGAGCCCGGGTTTCCCTGCCAGGGGGCTGTGCTATAGGAGCGCGACCCATTGATCTCCATATTAAAGGACTGGAAGCAATGGGGGCGAAGATATGGCTGGAACAGGGTTATGTGCATGGGACCGCTGATTGTCTTAAGGGAATCCAATTCTATTTTGATACGGTTTCGGTGACGGGTACCGCGAACCTGATGATGGCAGCATCTCTCGCGGAAGGGGAAACCATTCTTGAAAATGTGGCCAAGGAACCCGAGGTCGTGTTTCTTGCGGATATTTTGAACCAGGCCGGAGCAAAAATTGAGGGGCAAGGCACCGATATGATTACTATTCAAGGGGTCTCTTCCTTGAAGCCGATTGAGTGCCGCATTTTTCCTGACCGTATTGAAGCTGGTACCTACATGATCGCGGCTGCCATTACGCAGGGAGAGGTGTTGATTGAGAGCTGTATCCCGCAACATGTGGAACCCATTATCCTGAAGCTTCAGGAGGCTCAGGTTAATGTGGCAGTAGAAGGCTCCTCGATTCGGGTCCGGGGCGGGCGTCCTTTAGTTGCTGTCAACGCAAGAACTCATCCTTATCCAGGTTTTCCCACGGATATTCAAGCCCAGTTCATGGCGTTGATGACTTTGGCGCGTGGACAGAGTATTATCATGGAGACCGTATTTGAGAATCGGTTTATGCATGTTGCGGAATTAAAAAGGATGGGAGCTAACATTACGTTGGATGGGCACACCGCGGTCATCAGTGGGGTCCAAAGCCTTTCGAGCGCTCCTTTGATGGCCACGGATCTTCGGGCCAGTGCTTCACTTGTGCTGGCAGCTCTGGCGGCAAAAGGCCAGTCCGTAATTTCACGTGTTTATCATATTGACCGCGGATATGTAAACATGGAAAAAAAGCTTTCCTGCCTGGGTGCCCGGATACAAAGGGTCAAATAAGCCTGATCTATTTTAGGGCGCTTCTAAAAAAAACATTTAACGGCTTGGGTTATGGACACAGCACGCCCCCTTTACAGCCAGGAGATTCACAGTTTTTTGTTGTGGATGCCCAATTGGATAGGTGATGTGGTGTTGACGCTTCCGGTAATACAGTCCCTGCGTCGTGCTTATCCTGTGGCCCGTATTTCTGTTGTTGCAAAATCTCCCTCCGACGAATTACTTCTGGGTCACCCCTCTATCAGTACGGTTTTTACATTGCCTTCCGGATCGGAAAACGGGTTTTGGCAAAAGACCAAGTTTGCTCGCAACCTGAAAAAATTTAATTTTGATGTTGGCGTGGTGTTTCCCAACTCCTTTGGTTCGGCGTTCCTTTTGAGTTTGACGGAGGTGAAGTGCCGTTTGGGCTATAACACCGATGCAAGAGAAATTCTGCTCACTCATCCTGTTAAAACGACATCGCGTTTAAAAAAAGCGCAATATCGTGTCGAATATTTTTTTAAAATCCTTTCATCCTTGAAGCTGGATACTCCTGACCGTGAATTTGCTCCGCTAATTTCACAGGAAGGGGATGCCACAACTCGAGAAGTTCTTCTGGATATGGGTTTGGATGAAGACGAGGAGTTTCTAACCCTGCATCCGGGAACTTCAAAAGTGGAACGGGGCTGGCATGCCGAGAGATTTGGGATTTTGTGCCAAAAGCTGATTAAAGAAGATGGGAAGCGAGTGGTTCTTTTGGGCACGGAAAAGGAATCGGAGTTGATGAACCGAATTAGAAACTCTGACCAATCAAAAACGATCAAGATTATTCCTCCGGTTAATTTAAGGGTTTTGACGGGGTTTTTAAAAAAAAGTCGATTGTTCATTGGCAATGACAGCGGGCTGATGCATCTTGCAGCAATGGTTGGGGTTCCTGTCTTGGGGATTTTTGGACCAGGAAGCCCCGAGACGACCGGACCTTATATGGCCATGGAAAAACAGGAGGTGGTGACAAAGAATTTTAGTTGCTCCCCCTGCAAGCAGAGATTTTTTAAAGAGTGCAAACCTTCTCCCCTCAACAAGCCTTATTGCCTTGAAGACATTACTGTGAAAGATGTCCATGAGGCGGTTCGCCGATTGCTGAAGCGGTATTAGAATAAAAATATGCGTGTATGCCCCAAATGCGATGAAAAGTTTTCCGATACGTCTTCCAGTTGTCCGGCTTGTAATACAGAGTTTATATTGTCGGTGGAACAGGAGGAGGCTCCTGACCTGGTAGTGCTTTGTACGGTTTTAAACGAAACCAAGGCTTATATCATGCAGGGTTTTCTGGAAAGTGAAGGCATTCCCTGTCAGTTGGAGAATATATCTTTTCACGCAGAGCCTGCGCCGGTCGCGGACCTCATGAAAGTTCGACTTTGGACACTCAGAGAAGATGCGGAGCGAGCCCGTAGTTTGCTGGAAGAACGTGAAAGCATCCAGCTTTGCTCTGTCTGTGGAACAGAAGTGGTAGAGCAGGATGAGGTTTGCCCGCATTGTGGGGAACGGCTGGAGGGAAGTTAAATGGAGCGAACTCATAGATTACTGGAAGAACGTGATCCGAGATAAGTTTTGCTAGCCAAATAAAGTTATTACCCCTTCGGGGCACGCGTGGTATCCCCAACCATAAATTTCATGCCCGGTACGGGTAAAAGCTAAGGTGAAATATCACGTGCATTGGCCCCACGCCGAGTGGGAATTAATCCGAAAACCTGAATTTAAAAATATACCAGATAGCGGCGAAGCCGTCTTTCCAGGTGATTTTTTTTCCTTCTGAATAGTCTCTGCCACTGTACGAGATGGGGACTTCATAGATCCGGAATTTATTCTTCGCAACCTTGGCGGTGAATTCGGGTTCAAAGCCAAAACGGTTGCATTTGAAGGTCAGAGAGTCGTTTACTTTTTTTGTGAAGACCTTGTAGCCGGTTTCCATGTCGGTTAGGTTCAGGTTGGTGAGCATGTTCGACAAAGTGGTGAGAAATTTGTTGCCGAGGTAATGCCAGAAGAACAATACCCGGTGGGGGCCTCCCAGAAACCGGGATCCGAACACCACATCGGCCCGCCCATCCAGAATGGGTTCCAGCAATATTCCGTAGTCTGTGGGATTATATTCAAGGTCAGCATCTTGAATGATGATGATCTCTCCTCTGGTTTTGGAAAAACCAGTCTGCAATGCGGCACCTTTACCTTTATTGTGATCATGGTAAAGGACCTGAAAATTTTCCCTGCCCTCATAGTCTTTCAAAACATCCCGCGTTCCGTCTGTGGAGCAGTCATCGATGAGGATGATTTCTTTCTCATAGTCCACAGCTTCGACCCTGGAAATCAAGGCACGAAGCGTGTCACGCTCGTTATAAACCGGAATGACTATGGAAAGTTTAACCAAATTAAGGTCTAGAACAGGGTGTAAATAAACGGGGCAACGGCGCTACCCTCTGTCAGAACGATAAGCAGGCTCATCAGCAACATGATGAAGACGATGGGCGCCAACCACCATTTTTTTCGGGCTTTAAGGAAATCCCAAAATTCTGCTA
>DODH01000008.1 GCA_003545625.1 Nitrospina sp. | reverse complement strand
GGTTTTCATAATAATGAAATTGCCTGCACAATTTATTATTTCTGCAGATAGGAACTCAGTCCAATGACAGAAAAACGGAAAAAAAGGATTGACC
The DNA here is from genome assembly GCA_003545625.1 of Nitrospina sp. The sequence continues at coordinate 20,634 of DODH01000008.1, read as the reverse complement.
CAAAGTCACTTCCAACTTGTATGAGGTCTTGTAGCCATGGCCTTCACAACACCTTTGCGCTTAAAAGAGCCTTTGGACATGCGATAGGCAAGGCGGCCCCCTTCACGAACCGCGGGAGTCCCAAGGCGGCGACCGCACTCATGACAAATCAATATGGGCAGATCGGTTTTGCTTGGAACTGATTTGAGTTTTGCCAGTGAAGCAGGCTTGATGACCCGATCGAGGTAGAGCCAGACCAATTCCCCGGATCCCCTGTAACGGGCTATAAAAGCCTTGCACTGGGTGCATTGAATTTCCAGCATGTTGTCCCCTTATAAACTGAACTATCCTTGAAATATTAACTTCTCTATTTGCCCTTAAAAAAAACCCACCTGGGGGAGTCAAGTGGATTTCATATAGGCAATCGCCTTAAAAGGTCAATCGTTAAGATTCTCCCCCTTGCCAGTTCCTGTGCCACTTGTGGGTTTGGATAAAATCATGAAGGACTCCCCGTCCATTGTCAATTATCCGCTTCTACTTCCTCTTCTTCCTCAAGTTGAGGCAAGTTTTCCTGCATCTTCAACACAGCGTCATTGATATTTTTTTCAGCATCTTTCACGGTGTCAACAATCGCTTGCCCCCTTTCTTTGGATTTTTGTTTTTGCTCTCCACAACCAGCGCCTACCAGTAAAAAAAGAGCCAGCCATAACGTGCTTATTTGCAAAAATTTCATCAACTCATCTCCTTTTTCTCTATCCCCTTGATAATAGATTGGCCGGCTGGAGCATGGTTTCTCAGATGTTCCCGAACCAACATTACCGCATGATTGTCGTCCATGGCTTTTATGAAAATGCTGAATTCATCGTCACCCTTTTCATTTGTCAATACACCGGTCACTTTAAAAAAATAAAATTTAGGCGGCATTATTGTTAAAACTCCCCCTCAGTTCTTAAAGAAATTTATGTCGACAAGGTACAAAGCAGATAAAATGACTGCCCCCAATAAAAAGGCTTTAATGAGCATTCTGATTATCATTCCTTTGATTATTCTCATTCAATTCTTGATCTCTATTTGCTTTAACAGGTCCCTTAAAGTTTGGATTTGCTCGGGAGTGGGATTGAGCGCGAGCCCTGCCTGAAGATGGGTTTTGGCTTTCTCTGGGTCATTTTTGAATTCCAACAACAGTTTTGCCAGGTTGAATCGGGCTGACAGGAGTTTTGAATTTTGCCGGATCGATTTTTCAAATTGGATGAGTGCTTCTTCGAACTTTTGCGACTGTATCAGTTCGATTCCTGCCTGGTTATGGGCTCGGGCCTTATCGGAATAAAATTGTCGGGGTGGATATTTGCCTGTGGTTTTGTACAGCGCAGAGGCCTGATCAAATTCCCGGCTTGCCTGGACGAATTGCCCCAGATTTCCATAAAGGCTGGCGAGGTTGAAATGGGAGTTGGGGTCCGTAGGCTCAATGCGTATGGCTTCCTTAAAATGTTTTTCGGCTTCGGGAAAGTTTCCGAGACTTTTGTAGGCGATGCCGAGGTTCTGATGCACGTCATAGAGATGGGGATTGATCTGCAATAACGCCTTTAACGGTGTCAACGCGTTGGCATAATCTTCTTCCATTAAATAATGGATGCTCAGGGTTTTCCCGATGCTCAATTTGTTGGGAGATTTCTTGAAGGTGTCGGCCCAGAGAGTCGAAGGTGATGCGTAAACCTGATTTCTCTTAACGACCATGATAGCAGTACAAATAAATATTAACAGGACGGCTCCCCATATCATGCCGCGCTTTTTGGCTTTGTCCGCAATCAGGTAGAGGAGGACTGCAAAGAACAGGCAGAGTCCGAATGAAGGGATATACATATTGCGTTCACTGAATAAATGGGTGCGTGGCATGAACGAATTCGTTGGAGCGATGGTCAGAGGAAACCATAAAACACAGAACGTCAAAACTGAACTTTTTATATAGAATTTTTTAAAGGCCAGAAAAACACATAAAAGAATGATCGCGATGGAAACCAGAAGCGAGACCCAGCTTACCTGGGTTGGAAAATCGTATTCAAAGGTCAGATTGACCGGGAAAAGGAATAGTTTCAGCGGGTGTTTGAGAAGGTCTAACTGTACCAGTCCAAGGGTGAGGTGGATTTTTTTGAAAAACCCTTGAATAACGCTGAACACGTTAGGAGAAAGGAAAAAAGCGGCCCCGGCCAGAGCCGGGTAACAGAAATAAAAACCGAGCCGCGAACGAAACGGAGGCCATTTTTGTCCCTGCATAAAACATAAGTCATAAAGGATAATTATTGCAGGCAGGGTGATAGCAGATTCCTTGCTCAGGACTGCCATGAAAAAAATTATCAGGGATAGGGGATAGAAAGCGAAACGGAGAACTCTCGAACCCTTCAAGCTTGCAAGAATAAATAACAACAAAGATAAAAAGTAAAACAGTCCGGCCAGACCACCGGGTCGGCCTGAGATATAGGTCACAGTTTCGGTTTGAATGGGGTGGAGCCCAAACAGGAGGGCAGTGATCAGTGCTATTTTCAGTGCCGCGTCTTCGCCCCAGGACGTTCCTTTCGCGATGGTCAATTGAGCGATGAAAAAAACCAGGAAGGTGGTGCCTATGTGAATCAGAATATTGAAGAGGTGGTAGCCGAAAGGGTTGTCCTGCCCCCATTGGTAGTTCAGTGCAAAACTCAGGCCATTGATATGGCGATAGCCGATGTTTGACAGGTTGGTGTAATGATCCACATTAGTTATTTGTGGTGTGCCATAAATATGTCTTTCGTCATCGCTCTGGAGGGGAGTGTTTAATCCGTTGGCGTAAATGAGAAAGATGATTCCGGCGAGGGCAATAAAAATATTGAGAGTGTTCAACCGGGTAAAGAAAAGTTTCACTGATCAGTACGGTTATAGATGGGCATTGTCGACAAGGCAGGTGAAAACTTGTGGTTATTTGGGGGCTTGATTTGTAAGCCAAATCGGGTCAAAATCACAGAGTATCTTAACTCTGGTTAGTTTAGCAGAATTGTCTTAATTTTGCGCCTGCCAGATTGCAGGTGTTGAATCTGGCACCAATCGAATTTTTTCTCTTCAGCTTAACGCGCCCGATCGTTTGAATCTTCCCTCCAAAACTTTGAATCATTCTGTTTTCCCGGCGCTGATTTTTTGGAGCGCGCTTTCTGTAATCCTGCATGCCTTTTATATCAATACGCCCTTTGTGAATTTGGAATATGTATTCGCCCAGGCGACGCAGAGCCTTCTTGATCCTGAAACGGGCATGTCCAATTATTTTTCCATGCAAGCCAATCCACTGGGGTACGTATGGTTCTCCACGCTTTTTCATTTCCTCATGGGGGAACCCGAGGGTTTCTGGAGTTATCGCCTGGCATCGGTTTCAGGTTTAGTGGCAATTTTAGGTGCTGGGGCAGTATTCACCTCTTCTTTAAAGCCGGACCATAACAAAGAGTTTCATTTATGGTGTGCCCTGGTGACCTTTTCTCCCTTGATCTGGTTGTTTTCAGGTCGAGCCACTGCCGATATCTTGCCGGTTGGTTTGTTGCTGTTGAGCTTCGCCTTGGTTTTTAAAAGTGAAGCAAAGCCTGTTTATAGATGGCTGTCGCCGGTAATTTTTTTATCAGCTATATTGGTTAAATATCATGCTCTGTTGATGGCCCCAGGTTTTATTTATATTTTCTGGTGTCAGAACGAGTGTCAATTCAATAGGGCGTGGGTCAAAAAATGCGGCCAGTTTTTTTTACTACCTCTGCTGGGATTTTTTACATATTTATGGGTCATTTATAACCAGTATGGATTTTTTCTGGCGCCTGACAACCATTCCCAACTTGAATTCGGGTTCGCCAATTTTATAAAAACCTTTTCCTTATATGCCAGTTATCTGGGGATATTGTTGGGGCCGCTTGCTCTCGTCAGCATTCTCAGTGTGCGGAAAAACTGGTCGGAGAAATGGTGGGTCCTGTTGGTGGCGGGTTTAGGGCTTGGTGTGTGGACGAGAATAAATCCGTTTGGATTTCAGGGTGGAGAAATGAACTACGGACCATTGGATGGGCTGTTGAACGGATCATTGGTTTTTTTGGTAAAAGGGTTGGGGGGAATATTCTTTTGTTTTCTCGTTTTTGATTGTTTTTTTGAGGCGAACAAAAATAAAAATGCTGTTGCGGGATTTATTTTGACGGTATGTCTTCCCTTTTTATTGATTTGTTCTGCCACCCGCCCGGCCCAGAGATATCTGGTATTTTTGATTCCACTAATTTTCTATTTCCTGGTTTTTTATAAACTCCAGGGTCGCATTTTTTTCAGGTCGGTTCTTGGTTGGGGCACGGTGGCGGTTTTTGTTTTGGCCAACATTTTTGCGGTGAACTACCAGGTTGCGCAAGCCCGGGCCTCCGATAACATGGCCCAATGGCTGATCGAAAACAAGATGATTGAGCAAACTCATCCGGGGAGTATCTATTCCAACAGTGGGCAGTATTTTACTGCGTTCGTGGGGAGCCCCAAAACCCACCGCGTTTTGGAGAGTTCCGGGGATGTGAAAACATCATTGCATTCCGAAAAGGTGGTGGTTTTTGGCAAGACCTTGAAAACCTATTATCTGCCGGTTCCCCAAAAAAACTTATGAAATATGGAAGAATTCAGTACATATTAAAGGCGGATCGTTAAAGGTCCTATTTTAAGATGTCGTTAAGACTATGTTAGATCTTGTGTGTTCTTTTATTCCCAGTTGGGAAAAGGAAAACTAATGCCAATAAAACGTCCTAAACATTTGCTGATAATTGGGGGTGGGGTGTTCCAGGTGCCTGCCATCAAGACTGCCAAGTCCATGGGCTTGAAGGTTGTGGTGACGGACTATAACCGGGAAGCGGAAGGTATGCTTTTGGCCGACTACCCGATTGAGGTCAGCACTCGCAATATCAATCTTACCGTCAATATTGCCAAACAGTTCCACAGGTCTTGCCCGCTTGATGGAGTGATGACCGTGGGGACAGACGCGTCCCAGACGGTTGCGGCCGTGGCCGATGCTTTGAACCTGCCGGGAATTCCCTTTGAGGTTGCCGAACGCGCCACCGACAAAATCAAGATGCGCCAGGTGTTAAAAGGAAGAGGGGTGCCGATTCCGGACTTTCGGCCTATATGGACTCTGGAAGAATGCCAGAAGGCCGTCCAAGACATGCCCCTGCCTCTGGTTATCAAGCCTTGCGATAATATGGGGGCTCGTGGGGTGCGGAAAATAGAACGTCTCGATGACCTGATTCCTGCTTTTCGTGAGGCCAAAGAAGCCTCAATCAGTGGAAAACTGATCCTTGAAGAGTTTATGGAAGGGCCTGAACTGAGTCTGGATGCGTTGGTGTTTGACGACACTATTCATATTACCGGAGTGGCGGATCGGATCATCGAACGGGCTCCCTATTTTGTTGAAGTCGGGCATACGCTTCCTTCTGCCTTGCCAGAGAAACAACAGGCAAGAGCTGTTGAAGTTTTTAAACAAGCTATTTCTGCGTTGGGGATCGATATCGGGGCCGCCAAGGGCGATATCAAAATAACACCTGAAGGACCAAAAATTATCGAGATTGCCGCCCGCTTGAGCGGGGGCTGGATGTCGGCCTACACTTATCCGTTGGCTACGGGAGTCAACCTTTATAAAGCGGCGATCCAGGTTGCTCTGGGTGAAACACCCACCGATCTGAAACCGAAAACCTCGCTGGTGTCTGCGGAACGGTCCCTGTTTCCCCTGCCGGGAAAAATCCTTTCCATTCGAGGAGTAGAAGAAGCCCGCAAAATTAAAGGGGTTAAAGAAATTATTCTTATGAAAGAAGCCGGGGATATGGCAGAAGAACCCCGAAGCAATATGGGCAAAGTGGGTTACGTCATCACCGTTGCAAAAACCCGTGAGGAGGCCATTCGCATCAACGATCTGGCCCGGGAAACCTTGAAAATAGAAATCGGTGTTCCCAATGACTTGACCTGGGACATCATTCGCAACAACGCCCGGAGAAAATTTTATGTCGCCTGCAAAGCTTGCACAGTTTGTGATGGAGTGGAATGCGCAGGTAAAGTTCCGGGCATTGGCGGAATCGGCACGGGTAGTACGTTCACTGAAAACCTGACGGCGCTGGCTCGTTATCAGGTCAACCTGAGAACCATACATGACATAAAAACTCCTGATACTTCGGTGGAGTTGTTCGGACACAAGCTGGCTCTTCCTGTTCTGGCGGCACCCATCACTGGTATGGAAACCAATTTGGCAGAAGGCATGGACGAAAGAGAATATGCCGATGCTATCCTCGACGGTTGCCTCGAATGCGGCACCTTGGGAATGGTAGGCGATGGGGCGAGTCCCAAAAAATATTTGATCGGATTGGAGGCCATTAAAAAACGTGGCGGATTGGGAATTCCCATTTTCAAACCGCGGGAATACAATCTCGATATCATTAAGCGGTTCAAAGCTGCCGAAGACGCAGGAGCCATTGCCGTTGGAATTGATATTGACGCCGCTTCGTTTAAAACCATGACCCTGAAAGGCCAGGCGGTAGGGCCCAAAACGATCACGGAATTGCAGGAACTGAAATCGCAGTTGAAAGTTCCCTTCATATTAAAAGGCATCATGAATGTGGAGTCGGCGTTGGCGGCGATAGAGGCCGGGGCCGATGCCATCGTGGTTTCCAATCATGGCGGAAGGGTGATGGACCATATGCCGGGGACTGCGGAAGTTCTTCCAGAAATTGCCAATGCCGTGGGAGGCCGGATCAAAGTCCTGGTCGATGGAGGTATTCGTGAAGGCATCGACATCCTCAAAATGCTGGCACTGGGGGCCGATGCTGTCATGATTGGTCGGCCGGTCTGCATCGCCGCGTTTGGGGCTGGTCAGGAAGGCGTCTCCTTTTATTTAAGGGAAAAGTTGAATGAATTGAAAAAAGCCATGATCCTGACAGGCTGTGGTTCCATCGGTCGTATTGATCCTTCTGTCATATTCCGTAAAAAGGGGGAACGGTAAGTGAAATCCAAAAAAACGGTTTTGCAGGTGGTGCCGGTCAAACCGGATCAGGGCCTACGGTCCGCCCTCCTGCAATTGAAAAATCAGTTCGGGGCTTGCGGGCTTAAACTGTCGACCGAAGATGCCGCCATGAGTATCGAGCAGATCGGTTACTGGGCAGAGGTCGATATCCTGCCGGCTACGGTCAAGATTGGCGGACCTAACGCCCGCAACGATATTAAACAGCTCCTGCCTATGAATATTGATGGACTGATCGCCCCTATGGTGGAATCGCCTTATGGCTTGGAAAATTTTATTTCCGCTGTGCGCGACTTCACCACCCCCATGCAGTTTGAACGATTGAAAAAACAGATCAATATTGAAACCGAGACGGCGGTCCGCCAACTGGACTCCATCCTCTTGGATCCGGAAGCGAAATATATTGACGAGATCACCATTGGTTGCAGTGACCTGTCCGGGTCTATGAAGAAATCCCGGTGGGACGCAAGTTTCATGGCTCAAGTGGTGGAGGTGGTCAAAAAAATTCAAAGAAAAAACATCCCCGTTTCGGTGGGAGGTGGCATTTCTCCCCAAACCATTGATGGATTCCTGGAACAAGTCCGACCAGATAAATTCAATACACGGGTTATCACATTCAAAGTGGAGCCGGGTCGAGACTATTGTGAAGCGGTGCAATCGGCGTTACGTTTTGAGATTCTTATGCTCGAACACGATGGCTCCCGAAAATTCATCTCCCGCGATGAAGAAAAGTTCCGCATCAAAGAACTGAAAAAAAGATTGAAATAAACCGGCGACCAGCGTGATACCCCATTCGGGGCATGAAGGTAAATGATAAGCATAACTCGCTGGACTCAGTTTGCCACAGCTTTTTTCGGCGAACAAAGAGTTGTCTCGGCTTGATGAGTTCTTACCCAATGCTAACTTCATACTTCCCTCCCTTCATAGGGACCCAAGCCCGATGAGTTGAGGGGTTGGGCAAGGGAGGGTTGGATTTGCTCCCTCTCAAAGGAGGGCTTTGCATAAGTCGAGATTTTTCATTACATACGTTCTTCAGCATAACAAATCAAACCCCACATGATCGTCATCGCGAGCCAGTGATATTACTTCATTAGCTTCTTGCTCCGGAGGGGTAGCAAAGCGGCGTGGCGATCCAGAGTTTCGCTGGATTGCTGCACTTTGTGCCCAATGACGGCTTATGCAAAGCCCTCCAAATAGAAGCAATTCCTTTCAATTTTCCCCGCAAATAGTCCGTCAGGATATTATTGACAAAATACTGAAATGTCATACAATACAACCCTCGAATTACCCTGAAATTAAGTAAATATATGGATTTAGCTGAATTCCGGTTCAATGGAATTTTGTTAAATTATTGATTCTTTAAACTCTCACACCTAAAACCCATTTCAATTTTTATTTTGGAAGGCAGGAGAAGACGATGCAGATAACTGGCATGCTTTGGGGACGCAAATTATTAGACCTCGTGGAATTTCCTCATTCAGAAGTCCGGGGTCCTGAACTCAGTGTCGACGAAATCAAAGACATGATCAAGCGGCACGGTCAGATTTTTATTAAGCCGTTGTTTAAAGGCGGGGTTGGTAAAAAAGGCAAGTCCGGTTTACTGGGTCGGGTAGACAATATTACCGATGCTCTCAAAGAAAAGGAACGTCTGTATTTTGCCGAACATGTAGATGGGTACCTTAAGGCAAAGTCTGACGGTGTCACCTATGAAGGGTCGGTGCCTGCCGATTACGAGGTCTATTTTTCTATTTCCGAAAGCACGGAACACCGTTGCCCGATAATGACCATCACCCACCACGGTGGGGTTGATATCGAAGAACTGGATGACGATAAAATAAAAGTTGTGCCGTTTGATGCCTTGACCGGACTGAAAGCGTTTCATGTCTCCAATGCGTTGATGGAGCTGGGCGCACCCACAGCTTTGATAAGTCCATTGGTTCAAAATCTCCCTAAGCTTTGGGACCTTTATAATAACTATGGCATGTTGATGCTGGAGCTCAACCCCATCCGCATGCAACCGGGCAAAGGCGGACGCCTGGCACCGATAGCCTGCGATTTTAAATGCGCCTTTGATCTTGATGATCCGGCCTGGAAACGTTTGCACCTTCCGGCGCATCTGTTCGCTTCCGACTACTCTGAGTTTGAGCAGGAGATCAACCAGCTTCGCACCTATCAGGGGCAGAGTGACGTATTCGTTATGAATGATAAGGGCACCATCACCGCGCCAACTTTCGGCGGCGGTGCCAACGCCATGGTTACGGAACTTCTGGGAGAAGAGGCGACCATCTCTTCCGACTTTGGCGGTAACCCCCCTTACGTAAAAATGAACGAAATTTCCAAGATCAGTTTCAAATACTGGCTGCCGCAATCCAATGTTCTGTTCATCATCGGCGGCAAGGCCAATAACACCGATATTTATGAAACGTTCCGCGCCATGGGTGATGGATTGCGTGAGTTCTTCCAGACTCACGGGCCGATCCCCCTGTTTGTTGTGGTTGGCCGAGGCGGACCCAATGTCATTCGCGGGATGAACTATCTACGCGATATTCTTGATTCATTAGGAATCCCCTACCGTTTCTTCGGGCACGACAGTGCCATGTCCGAAGTCATCAACTACGCTCTGGCGATCAACGAGTGGATGAAAAATGGCGGTAAGGACGAAATTAAAGCGAAACTCAAAATATAACCACTCGCCGTGGGGCCAACTGGCAAAAGCTTTCATTTGCTGGCAAAGAGTTGTCTCGGCTGAGCAGGCTATGCCCAATTACCAGCGGCGGTTTGCTGCTGAAATATTAATTTTGGAGGTTTGAATGCATAAGCGAGGTGTGGGAGATTTCCCCTTTTACTGTGGCATTAACTCCTTGTCTGAACTGGCAGTCAAAGAAGACAGGGTAGTGGTCTTGAATATTCTGGGCAAAGAAAGCTCAGGAGTTACCCCCATCAGCAACGATTATTCCGGTGGCAATATTGTGTTCGGCACTGGGCCGGGTAAATCTGGTAAATCTCTAGCAACCAAGTCGGGGAAAATTCCTGTTTACAACTCTATTAGGGAGGGCCTTGATGCGGGTCATAAATTCAACACTGTTGTGGTCTATTTACCCCCCTCTGGCGTGAAGGATGGAATCGCCGAAGCGGTGCGCGAAAATCCGGATCTGGAGAAAGCCATCATTCTGACTGAGAAAGTGTCGGTCAAAGATTCCCGTATTATGCGTGCTATTTGTCAGGCCAACGGTGTTGACCTGTTTGGCGGCAACTGCCTGGGGCTTGCGGATGCCTGGAATCACATCCGTCTCGGCGGTGCGCTGGGGGGCAATGCACCAGAAGAATCTCTGGTCAAGGGAACGGTGGCCCTGTTCTCCAACTCCGGAAATTTTACTACCACCATTGCGGTTTATTTGACCACGGCAGGGTGGGGCACCACCACTTCCGTTTCCAGTGGTAAGGACGTTTATATTCAATATGGGGCGAAAGAGTTCCTGCATGCCTTTGATAATGACGATCGCTCAAAAGTGGCGGTCATGTACAGTGAACCGGGTGGATATTATGAATACGGTCTCAAATCCGATAAACCTATCGTTGCCTGTGTGGTGGGTCGCTGGAAAGCAAGATTGACTAAAGCCTGTGGTCATGCCGGGTCACTGGCTGGTTCCGGAGACGATGCCCTTGCCAAGGAACAGTGGTTCATGGACTATTTTGGCGTGGATGGTATCTACACCCCGCAAAAACCGATTTTATCGAAAAAAGGCGCACTGGTAACTAATATCGCCCATATCCCGGAAGCAGTGACCAAGGTTATGGAGCTTAACGGACAAAAGCCTGACTTTGAACCAAGAGGAAGCCTGTCCCTAAAAAGCTGGTTTGGTAATAATCAGGGACTGTTGTTACCAACTGAACTGGATGTTCCAGTTGTTGAAGCGGCATCTCCTTACAACGAGCAGATTGAGGTTTTGAATAAAATGGTTGGGGTCCAGCATCGTCGGGAGACACTCAAGGATGCCAGCGGCGCTTCCATGATGGACCCGAAAACCCAGGTTTCCAAAATCCATAAGACTTCGATTCTTGATGCTTCCCTGAAAACTTTTGAAGCTAATCTGGTGTTCGCATTGACCCGGGTTTATACCTGTGAATATGGCGAAAAGATTGCCAACATCGTACTGAATATGTATGTCAATCAGCACGGTCAGCCGACCTTGGCCGCCGCGGAAGCGGCACGTGAAAACGGCAACTCCCCGAACACTGTGGTGTCTTCGGCAGTCGCGATCTGCGGTAAAAAAATGGTTCAAAAAGCCATGGACGCTTCTAAAGCGTTACTGGAATTGTTCCAGTTCAGCAAGATGAACGATGCGCGTGAAAAATTCGATTATGCCGAGCAGTTGAAATCAGCTGATAAGTATAAAGACGCGCTCCTTGCAGAAGGCGAAGACCCCTGTGCAGAAAAACTGGCCGCATGTCTCAATAAAGCCGGTCACTCCGTTTTTATCCAGTTTGTGCAGGATTATGCAAAAGTCAATGGCGGCAAACTTTCTACCGATGCGTTGTTCGCCGCTGTGTGGACCACTTTGGGTTGGGCCGCATTGAGAGGCAAAAAGATTTCCACTGGTACATTGACACGTCTGCCCTGGTATTCGCGTATTTACAGCACTATTGTTGGCGTTTCTGCCCCGGCGGACCGGCACGGCGAAGACAGTATTGCAGGTGTTAAGCTGGAAGAGTTGATTCCCAACTACGGTTTCACTAAAACGGCGTTTGTTACACTTCTGGGTCGCCAGCCTTCCGAATCGGAACTCTATGAGTTCCAGGTTTTGCTCGGGCTCATCATCACCAATGGACCGGGTACCATCTCGGCCCAGGGTTGCAAAGGGGCGGTCAGTGCAGACGGACCGGAGCAACCACAACGGGTTCAGATTAACAAAGCCTTTATCGGGTTTCTTACCCATACCGGGTTTGCCCATGGCGGGAACGGTTATGAAGCCGCGGCTTTCCTGCTGGAAAATTTTAAAGACAAAGGTCTTAAAAGTGCCGCCGATGCCAAGCATGGATTTGATCTTGATGCCATGGCACTGGAAGTAGCGAACAACTACGCCGACTATAAAAAGAAACAGAAAGCCATTGGCAATCTCGATTACGCAAAACTACCTTGTATCAATCACCCGATATTTAAGGGGAAAGATGTTAACTACGACCCTCGGGAAGTTTTTGTGCAGGATCTTTTTAAGAAGAAAGGTATCCATAACGTTTTTCTCGATTTCTACCACAGCCTGGTCGAGGCGCTGTTCAAAGCCAAGGTCAGTAAAAATGTTTACTGCGTGAATATTGATGCAGTCATCGCCGTTATCCTGCTCAAGATCGTCTGGGCCGACTTCAATGACGGAAAGATAAAAGAAGAGGATATCGAGTCAGCCAGTTTCGCGACCTTCCTGTTCGGCAGGATGATCGGTTGCGCCGCGGAAATTGATGACCACACCTCACGCGGAAAAAATATGGATACCCGCACCCCCGCCAGTAAATGTGTTTACGTAGGCTAACTGGCGAGCCGCCGGTGGCGAAGGGCATAACTTTTTAAGCTAGCAGGAAGTATCGGCGGCAAGTGTTTGTTTTATTCCTAGTCCGATAGTTCAAAAAGCCTTTACCCTGAGTTGGTTAAAGGCTTTTTGCTTTTCGAATCAGGTTTTGGTAAAACCCCACTGCTTAGAAGGTACGGATTCGGAACCTTGCTCAGTTTTGAAGGGAGTAGTATGAATAGCGAAAAAAATAAAAGAAGTTCACCGCGCTCATCGATAGATACTGCGGTATTTGTGCATATCATGGATGAATGGATCGAGTGTAAAACTATTGATCTGTCACCGGAAGCGATATCCGTGGAAATGGCGTATCCCCTTGCCCCGGGAAACCTGGTAGCCCTAGACCTCCGTCAGAGTGAGGGAATGAAAAAGCATGAAATACTAACCGAAATTCTGCGTTGCGATACTCTGGAGACCAATCCTGTTACCCATCGTTCTATAATGAAATATATCGAGCCCAGCGAAGATTTTCTAAGAGATGCAAAATCTTTGATTCAAAGCAAATCCCCTGAATAACCCTGAGAGGTGCGGTATGGGAAAAGATCAAAGAAGTTTTTCACGTTCATTGGTGGATCTGACCATTAAAATCCGGATCGGAAACCAATGGGCAGATTGCAAGGTTGCGGTGGCTTTGGCCGAACGGTAGATTCGCATAGACAGCGCGTTCAAACATTGCCTCGTCAAATCCAGCTTGGATAAATGCGAGAAGCGTTTCTTTACCGATGAAATCCTCAGTTTCCCTAAACCCCGATAACCCCAATCGATAATATCCGGAGGCGTTCTGTGCAGGCACAGGCAGGGGTGTTGAATCCCCCGAAACGACATACATTGATTCAGGTTTACAACTTTGACGACCTGCCGCTGGTCACCATGAACGTGGCGAGAATAGGAGCCCAGACTCCCGGCATGGCCTCGGAAATTGCTGGCAAGGAAAAGCATTATGCCGTGATTGGGTTCGGCCCCATGACCTGGATATGGCTCACGCCCGACAAACCGGTGCCCGGCGGATTTAGAGCTTTTGATGAAACCGAAATAGAAGGGCAAGACGTTGCCGAAACTGAAGGCGACATCCTGCTCTATTTTTCTTCCGACCATGCCGAACTGAACCAGAAAATAGCCAGTCAGGTGCGTGACCTGTTTGGCAAAGATGGAGAACTTGTTGAAGAATTTTCTGCAGAGGGCTTTGCGCAAACGAACGCCAGTGAAAAAACCGCAAAAAATATTTTAATAGATAGCTCCACTAATCTTGATACCGAGCAGGGCAGTTTTGTTTTCACCCAGCGGTTTCAGGGTGAGAAAGAAATCCTTTCAACACAATATCAAACCAGTTTTTCCTGCGCGGGCGATCGTTATACCATGACCTTCAGCAATGACCCGGCCCAGTTGGAAGAGCATGGGGACTCTGTCTCCCGCCCCCCTGTTTCCCGCGGACTGTTTTTCATCCCCTCTCTTAATCTCCTGACCAGCCTGAGAATGGGTGGCATCCGCATGGGCTCTCTCGCCATCAACGCAAAATGGAAGCAGTAAACTGCTAGGCAACTTGCGGCGGACGGTGCTCCCGGGCCGCAAAACAACCGAGCGTTTGCCGCAAATTACCCGCGGCGGTGCGCCGCCCAGCGGAGTTTGGGATTGCGTGCGGCCTGGGCTTCATCGGGGCGCGTCACTTTCGCGAGGTGTGGGGAAGAGTGGAAACTCTCGGCATCTTCTTTGCCTTTTTTGGCGATGGACTGCATAGCTTCGACGAAGTTATCCAGCGTCTCTTTCGATTCTGTTTCGGTAGGTTCGATCATCAACGCCCCTTTGACAATCAGCGGAAAATAAACCGTTGGCGGATGAAAGCCGTGGTCGATGAGCGCTTTGGCAAAATCCATCGTGGTAATGCCTTGCCCTTTATCGTTGAAAACGCATTCGTGCAGGCTGGGCCCGGTATAGGGCAGGTGGAACGTGTCCTTCAACTTTGCGCGAATATAATTGGCGTTCAGCACAGCCGATTGCGCCACTTCTCTAATACCTTCGGGCCCGAGAGTGCGGATGTAGGCATAGGCTCGCAGGAGCATGCCAAAATTGCCGTTGAATGATTTCAGCCGGCCCACACTTTGTGGCCGGTCTGCATTGAGCCGATACTTCGAGCCGGATTTTTCCACCACGGGAGCGGGTAGGTAGGGTTCGAGAATATCTTTAATACATACGGGGCCGGCACCGGGTCCGCCGCCGCCATGCGGGGTGGAAAAAGTTTTGTGCAGGTTGATATGAAGCACATCGATTCCCATGTCGCCCATTTTTGTGATGCCCATGACGGCGTTGAGATTGGCGCCATCGCAGTAAACCAGCCCACCTTTTTTGTGCACGATATCGGTGATTTTTAAAATATCTTTCTCGAACATTCCTAATGTATTGGGATTGGTCAGCATGATGGCAGCAGTATCTTCATCCATCGCCGCTTCGAGCTTGGCAACATCGATCAGCCCTTCAGCGTTGGACGGGATCTGAACGGTCTTGTATCCACACAACGTAGCACTGGCCGGATTGGTGCCGTGCGCGGAGTCGGGCAGTAATACTTTTTTCCGGGCATTGCCCTGGGCAGAAAGAAAGGCTTTGATCATCAGCATGCCGGCAAACTCGCCTTGTGCTCCGGCGGCGGGTTGCAGGCTGACGTGATCCATACCGCTGATGGTTTTAAGGCATTCCTGTAATTCATACAGCAACTGCAGGCTTCCCTGCGAGTCTGCGTCCGGTGTCATGGGATGATGCTGGGCGAAGCCAGGTAACCTTGCCATCGTCTCATTGATTTTCGGATTGTATTTCATGGTGCAGGACCCCAATGGATAAAAATTGGTATCAATGTTGAAGTTCCATTGTGAAAGCCGAGTAAAATGGCGCACCACATCGAGTTCTGTCAGTTCGGGAAGATGATCAATCGCAGCGCGGATTTCTCCGGGCGGGAGCAGTGTCTCAATTTCCACTTCCGGCACATCGCAGGAAGGCAGGGAGTAGGCTTTTCGGCCCGGCGAACCCATTTCAAAAATGCTGGGTTCTTCGGAGATCAATCCCGGAATTCCCGGTGTGTGTGTGGCTTCTGCGTCACTCATAATTTTTCCTTATAAATGGAGCTCCCCCTAATATTTCAAGCAGGGTGTTGAGCACTGTGTCGGGCGATAGCGAGTCTTCGTCCCGTTCTTCCAGGACCACACTGTCACAATTCAAGGGTCCCCAGCGTTTGATTTCCCCATGTTTAAAGATCACGCAAACCGGTTTATCGACTGCCGATGCAAGGTGCATGATGCCGGTGTGGTTGCAAAGTAGAACATCGCATTCCTGTATCAAAAGCGCAAGTTCTTTTGCGCTGAGCAGGGGAAGAAGTTTTGGCGGGGGTTGCATGTTGGTGATGGCGGTTTTAAGTTCGGCTTCTTCTCCCGGCCCGTTGACCAACCAAACTTGTGCCTTGTCCGATTCCAACAGGCGCTCAATCACTGCCTGGAACTTCTCCCACCGCCAGCCCCATTTTGCGATACGGGTGCCAGACTTGACCAGCACCACAGGCTGGTCCTGCGTGGGGCGGTATTGTTGCATGAGGTCGGCAATTTTTCGCGTTTCATCGGGATTAAAATAAAGCCGGGGCTGGCTCTGGATATTCTCAATACCCAGAGTCCGTAGGAGGGCCAGGTTGTTTTCAGTTTCGTGGCGGGGTGGGCCTTCCAGCGGTATCCGGATGTTATGGGCCCAGGCATTTTCCGGGTGGTCGTATCCGATGCGTATCTTTGCTCCGGAGCAAAGGGTGAAAAAGGTGGCGGTGGCGCTGAATTTTTTGTTGAGTGTCAGTGCCAGGTCAAACTGTTCGTCTCTCAGTTGGCGAAAAGCGTTTAAAGGTTGTTTGGGATCGAAAGCAAACACCCAACTTATATTCGGGTTATCTGCCAAAAGCCCTGCCTGACTCTTGTCCACCAGGACACTGATATGCAAATGCGGGAAGGCTTTTTTAAGGGTTTCGTAAACCGGGGTGGAGAGCACTACATCACCCAGCCGGTCGGGGCGTATGACTAAAACTTTATGAATGCCGGTAAAATCCAAAGGCAAGCCGGGTGGCTTGGGGGCCCTTCCTGCGCACGCTCCGATCAGGCGCCATAACATTTGTTTGGCTTTTTTTTCTATGCTGCGCAGGACTGGGTTTGCCATGGATTGAGTGCAGGTCAGAAGAATTATCTTTAGGACTGCAACGGCAGTGCTTCATCAATGAGCATGATGGGGATGTCCCCTTTTATCGGGTATTTCAAAGCGCAGGGTTTGCAAACCAGTCCATCTTCGTTTTCACTCAATTCAAGATCTCCCTTGCATTTGGGGCAGACCAGAATTTCCAGTAGTTCCTTATCGATTCCCATAATTCTTCTCCTAAATATGTTGATTCCTCTTCACAGCCTGGAACACTTCATCCACGGTAACTTGTTGCATGCATTCTTTGGTTCCCAGCGGGCAGGTTTTTTTCCAGCAAAAACTACATGCGAGTACTTTGTAGATTGCTTCATGATTCACGCCATAGGCGCCGTTACGCACCGGGTCGGTGGGGCCAAAGATGGAAACCGTGGGAATGCCCAACGCCGCCGCCAGGTGAAGCGGGCCTGAGTCACAGCTTACCAGCAGTGCCATCCGTTTGTACAGGGCAATAGATTCCAGGATTGAAGTGGGTGGGGCGATCCAGTTTTTTTGTTTCATATAGGCAGAGATTTGCTGGGCTTTGAATTTTTCTCCCGGCCCCCAAGTCAGCAATATGGAGCATCCCAATTCTTCAGAAATGCGGTCGGCCAATTCGGCGAAGCGGACTTCTTCCCATTGTTTGCTTTCGAACCCTGCACTGGGGTTGATTCCTATAATTGGGCGGCGGGCCAGGTCCGGGTTCCGGCTAAAAAAATGGGCAACTTTTTCATCCATTTCACCAGGAACCTGGAGAGGGAAAAGTTTTGTTTCCTCAACCTCGCCCAACGCAGTTCGCAAAAGCGTGAGGGTCATGTCTACCACATGGAGTCCCTTTGCCATGTAGGGAGCTTTCTGGTTGGTGAACAGGGCGTTGATTTTTTCCTTGCAGTTTTTTTGATGGAATCCGATACGGGTTGGTGCACCGCTCAACCTGGCGATAATGCCGCTTTTGAGAAGACCGTGCAGGTCGAGCACGAGATCAAAGTTTTGCCGACGTAAGGTTTTGATGGTTTGCAGAATTTCAAAAAGCGATTTGCTGTTCCAGTTTTTGCGCCACACTTTGGTACGTAGGGGAATGACCTCATCGACATCGGGGTTGCCAAGCAAGAGATCCTGATAACGCTCTTCCACCATCCAGGCGATATAAGAATCGGGTAGGGACTTTCTGATGGTGGCGGCAACGGGAAGGGTGTGAACCACATCTCCCAAAGCGCTGAATTTAAGGATTAGTATTTTGCGTGTTTTCATGGGGTCATGGCTCCCCATCAGGATTTGGTGAGTTTCAAAAGTCGGGAATAAATGTGGCGGTAACACAGGTAGCCTATCAAACTGCCGTAGATTGCTCCGCCCAAAACATCGGACGGGTAGTGCACCTTAAGGTACACTCTTGAATAGCAGACCAGCAGGGCCAAGGCTAAAGCCAGCAAAGTGGTATTACGAAAACAAAGGCTTATGAGAGTTGCGGCGGCAAAAGTATTGCTGGCATGGTTTGAGGGAAAAGCAAAACTATTTGAGCATCTTATAACCATTTCCAGATCTGGCAACACATGGCAGGGCCTGAGGCGGGTGATCCCCTCTTTAAGAATATAATGACTACTGGCATCATTAATGGCGATGGTCGCGACTGCGGTCAGAAGAAAAAGCAAACCATTGAGCCTGTAGGTAACAAGTATAGCTACTGCGCAGGCAATGCCTAACTGGTAAAAGTTATGCTTCATGGTCACAAACACCATGAACGCCTGCATTATTGGGGATTGAAAATGCTGGTTGATCCAGTAGAATAGCGAAACATCAAGATCGTATAAGATGGGCGGTTCCTTTTAGCGAGAGTTGTAGATACATTTGAATTTTATGGAGTTTGATGGTTTGAGTCAAACGATTTATTCCCTTGGCCTCCTTGTCAGAGGGGAATTGATCGTCCCTCTGATAAGGGGGATTGAGGGGGTTGCTTGAAGGTGGTTAATGACTAAATCTTGTGACAACGCGGTGATCCTGTTTGCCCGGGACCCGGTTCTGGGCCAGGTGAAGACTCGACTGTCCCCTTTTTTGGATAACGAAACCATTCTCGAACTTTATACCTGCTTTCTCCACGACAGCCTCGACAAGATCCGGCAAGTGGAAAACGCAGACCTATTTGTAGGAGTTGCTCCCTCGAACCAGTCCGGCTTTTTTACCGGAACGTCGGGTACTGATATCCGCCTTTTTGTTCAGGAGGGAAAGGACCTGGGAGATAAAATGCGCCGGGCTCTTCAGGACCGGTTTGCGGAAGGGTATGATAAAGCCGTTATCATTGGTTCGGATAGCCCTTCGCTCCCTGTTACTTATATTGAGCGGGCTCTGGGTTCCGACAAAGACCTGGTTTTGGGGCCGAGCACCGATGGGGGCTATTACCTGATCGGAATGCGGGGAAAAGTGGTTGAGGTTTTCGATGGGGTGAGCTGGGGGACACAGAAGGTCTTGCGGGAAACGTGCGCACACTTGGAACAAGATGGGGCAGAACTGGAGCTTTTGCCGGTTTGGTATGATATCGACAATCCGGAAGATTTAAGATTTTTCCAAACCCATTTACAACTCATTGAACAGGCCGGACTCGGAAAATCCGGTGAGACAGGAAAGTTATTAAATAAAATTTTAGGAGATCACTAACAGGCTGCCATGTGCGCATCCTTCGATTAAGTTGGACGGTATTTATATATGAAACTTTGCAAATTTACAGATTCGGATTATCAAGCGGTGATCGAGGCGTTGGAGAATCGTTCCAATATGGATTTGTTTACCCATGATGACACCGTCCGCAAGATATTGCAGGACGTGCAGGAAAGAGGGGATACCGCCTTGCTGGAGTACACGCACCGCTTTGACCGCACTGACCTTTCGCTGGAGCAGATGCGGGTTACGCCAGCTGAAATTCGACTGGCTTATGAGGGCGTGAGCAAAAAAGAACTCGCGGCACTGAAGGAAGCGGAAGAACGGATTCGCCGTTTTCACGAGCGCCAGAAGCAGGAGTCCTGGTCTTATGGGGAAGAAGGGGTAACTTTGGGCCAGATGGTGAGGCCGCTTACTACGGCGGGGATCTATGTTCCGGGTGGGAAAGCATCCTACCCTTCTTCGGTGCTGATGAACGCGGTTCCGGCAAAAGTGGCGGGGGTGGAACGCGTGGTCATGTGCTCGCCGTTTCCCGATGGGCAAACGCGTCCGCATGTTCTGGTTGCAGCGGATATTGCAGGGGTCACGGAAATCTATAAGGTTGGGGGCGCGCAGGCTATCGGGGCCATGGCTTTCGGTACCGCTACTGTTCCTCGGGTGGACAAGATAGTTGGACCCGGCAATATTTATGTGGCGTTGGCCAAACGTCTCGTGTTTGGCATTGTGGATATCGATATGATAGCCGGTCCCAGTGAAATCCTGATAGTCGCCGATCACAGCGCCAACCCGGCCTATGTGGCGGCAGACCTGCTATCGCAGGCAGAGCATGATGAAGAAGCGGTACCGATTCTGGTGACCCCGGAGGAAGGACTGGCCCGAGAGGTGATGACCGAACTGGAAAAACAGAAAAACAGCCTGAGCCGCCAATCTATTATGGAAGCTTCTTTAAACACCCAGTGCCGACTGCTGGTGACAGAGTCCCTTGAGGCGGCAGTGGATCTGGCCAATCGGCTGGCTCCTGAGCACTTGGAATTGGCAGTGGAAGATCCAGACTATTGGGCGGAAAAGATACAGAACGCGGGGGCAGTATTTTTAGGGCATTACACGCCGGAAGCAGTCGGAGACTACTTGGCCGGCCCTAATCATGTATTACCTACCAGTGGCACGGCCCGGTTTTCATCCCCATTAGGGGTGTATGATTTTATCAAACGGACCAGCCTGATTTCCTATTCCCGG
>DODH01000252.1:9881-14836 GCA_003545625.1 Nitrospina sp. | reverse complement strand
CAATATTTTTATAAATACCCCTAAAAACTAAATGGACTAAAAAATCGTTCCTTATAAACCAATTTGGTGTGGCTCGGTGTTTTGGCACAAGGCCTGCAAGATTCTACCAACATAATACGGATTTTATTTCAGTTGGGAGATCAAGCATGTCTATGACTGTGAGAAAAGTATTATTTCAGGTCGGGTATTACGCCGTTCTTATTACGGCAATGATTATGTTTGCTAACCCGTCCATTTTTTCCTAGATAGCTGCAACAAGTGGTTTGCTCGTTGTCCTATGGCTAGTAGCCTAATCCTGTTAAGAATAGACGAAAATTATCTGCAAGCGTGGCTTCCGGGACGGTGTAGACAAAAATATGGATCAAGGCAAAGTATTGCAAGGTTACATAGGCCGAAAGAAAATCCCAACCTATTTTTTTGTCGAGTGTCCATGGTTTTCTACGTGTTTTTTTCTTGTGCAATAGCCAGAACTCGCTTGCCGTGATACCCAGTCCTAACAAAACAAAATAAGGCCACTGTTTTATGGATTCTGTAAGGCTATGGAGTTCGACGCCAGAATAAAACACGGCTTCGGTCATATGTCCCCAGATGCGGGATTTCATCGATTTGAAAAAACAGCGCGCCTTACGCAAATGCTTTCCACCATTGATCTGGTTCCAACCCTTTTGGAATTGCTCGCTTTGCAGATTCCCGCAGACCTTCCCGGCGAATCCTGGGTCCCGGCAATGCGCCATCCGGGTTCCATCCCAGGCACGGAGAAAATATTTTTTCATGAAAAACCTTATGGGGTGGAATACACTGGAATCCGCACCGAGCAATGGAAGTTCGTGCATAAAAATGAAAAAGGCAGTGAAAGCTCTCTACTCATTGATCTGGTAAACGATCCAGAAGAAAATCATTCTGCCGATTCCTTGTCGAAGGCAAAAGAAATGGGAGCATTTTTAGAGGAGTGGAAAAAAGAAAACCTGTTTATCACTCAGACGCGAGAAATGACGGAAGTTATGAGGCAGGCATTAAAAGAAGGGGGGTATCTGCGCAAATGAATAACATGGAATCGTATCCATCCCCAAGAAAAGTTCTGGTCCTATTGCTTCTGATGGATGTCGGGGTGGGTGCCCTGCACATCCTGTTTTCATCGGACCTCGAAATAGGCGCGTTTTTTAATCTGGCTCATGAAGAAAATTTGCCCACCTGGTATTCCAGTTTTCAATTCCTACTTGTTGCCGGCGCGGCAGTATTTTGTTATGTCTTAGAAAAAACAGTCAGTTCGCAAAAGACGGCTGGCTGGGGATGGCTGGTGGTGGCCCTGTGCATGCTGGGTTTAGCTATTGATGAGACCCTCCAAATTCATGAAGTCCTCATCGATCAGGTCATGTCCGGCAACGCGGGAAACAATCTGCGCCACTTTTTCGGGGCTACCCGAGACACCGATTCGCTTTTATGGACGGTGGTCTTCGCTCCGATACTGATTCTGGCGGCGATCGCATTGATTTTGTTCTATTATTCCCGGCTACGTAGCAATCGGTCCCTGTTTCGACTTTCCCTGCTCCCTCTTTGTCTTTTGGCCTTGTCCGCCGGACTGGAATTTATGGAAGCCAAAACATTGAGTTCTTTTGCCCAGGACCCCATGGTCCGGTACCGGCAATTTATTTTTATAGAAGAAATGGCGGAACTTGTTGCCGCGTCACTTTTTGTCTGGATTCACTATCAATACGCAATGTGGTGGAGAGCCTCCCATTACCAATTCAGCGATGCGGGTGAACTGTGAGAAGTATGATATTCTGAATCTATCCACTTCTTTGAGTTTTGTTTATGAAGCGTTTTATATTTATATCCATTCCACTCTTGATGGTGCTGATGGTTTTCGCCTTTTATGACGAAGCCTTCTCTTCGAAACCCTACAACCGCCTGGTGCATGAGAAGAGTCCTTACCTTCTGCAACATAAAGATAATCCTATTCACTGGTACCCGTGGGGAGAAGAAGCGATTGCCGCAGCACAGCGGGAGAACAAGCCCATATTTCTCAGCATCGGTTATTCCACCTGCCACTGGTGCCATGTTCTGGAAAAGGAATCCTTTGAAAATGAAGAAGTGGCGGCATTGCTGAACGAAGCATTCATCTGCATCAAAGTGGACCGTGAAGAGCACCCGGATGTCGATCAGTTTTATATGAACGTGGTACAGGCGATGACAGGCCGCGGGGGCTGGCCTTTGACAGTGGTGATGACGCCGGACAAAATACCCGTCTTTGGCGGTACTTACTTCCCACGTGAAGAGCTCATTAAAATTTTAGGGTCGATCCGTTCCGCATGGATTGAGCAACCGGAAAAAATAAAAGAAGTGGGCGACGCTGTGCGAAAATTTATTGAAGCCGGTGATCGCATTTCCACTAAATCCGTTCCCCTTGATGAAACGATGCTGAAAGATTTTTATAAAAAATTCCTCGTCAGCTATGACGAAATAAATGGTGGATTCGGCCTCGCCCCAAAATTCCCGCCGACAATGAAAATGCGGCTACTGTTGCGCATCGCCCAACGTACCGGAGATCAGCACGCGATAAAAATGGTGGAGTCCACTTTAGAACATATGGCGCGAGGCGGAATTTACGATCACCTCGGGGGTGGATTCCATCGCTATTCCACCGACCCCATTTGGCTGGTGCCACATTTTGAGAAGATGCTCTACGACCAGGCGACCTTGGCGACAGTCTACCTGGAAGCATATCAAGTCACACAAAAACCAATGCTTGAATCCGTAGCACGAGGTATTTTGGATTATGTGCTCAACGACATGACCGGCTCCAAAGGAGGATTTTACTCTGCGGAAGATGCGGACAGCGAAGGCGAAGAAGGAACTTTTTATATATGGTCGGATGCGGAACTGAAAAAAATCCTGACCCTGGAAGAATATCAGCTTGCCTACAAAATATTTGGCGTGACCTCAGGCGGAAACTTTGAAGAAAGTGGAAAAAATATTCTCCACCTCCCAAAGGAAATCGATTGGAAAACGAATGCAAGTCTAGAAGTCAAAAATCTCAAGAAAAAACTATTAGAGATTCGGGGAAAACGGGAACGGCCATTCAAAGACGATAAAGTCCTCACCGCCTGGAACGGATTAATGATAAGTGCCATGGCGAAAGCTTCGCAGATTTTGCAAGACCCCAATTATTTAGCCGCCGCACAGAAGTCGGCGCACTTCATAAAAACCTATCTGTATGAAAAGGAAAAACTGGCCCGCAGGTTCAGGGACGGCGAGGCAAAGTTCACCGCCAGCCTTGATGACTACGCTTACCTCATCCAGGGGTTGATAGACCTTTACGAAGCCGATTTCGATGAGCAATGGCTGGGCTGGGCGCATCGACTTCAGAAAAAGCAGGACGAATTGTTCTGGGACGAAGGGGGTTACTTCTTTTCCGAAAAGACGGGAAGTCTTTTGCCCGGTCGTAACAAAAGGTTTGAAGACAATGCCAGGCCCAACAGCAACGCGGTCTCGGCGTTGAACCTGTTAAAACTGTATAATTTCACCTTGCACAAACCATTCAGAGAGAAAGCAAAAACCATTTTTACCCTGGCGGGGGACATGATGAACACTTCCCATAACGCTTTTGCGCAAATGTTCATCGCTCTTGATTTTTATCTGGATCGATCGAAAGAGGTGGTGGTGGTGGGACCGAAACAATCCCGTGAGAAAGATTCCATCCTGAAAATGTTGCGTGGCGAATTCCTTCCCAACAAAACCGTGGGTTATATTCCCCCCGATGCCGAATCGTCTTTCCCGATTTTTGCAAACAAAACTACTGCAGAGGGCCGCACCATCGTATATGTCTGTGAGCACAATATTTGCAAATATCCTACCGAAGAACTGGCCAAAGCCCGTGAACTGGTGAAAGACAACAAGCGATACTCTCTAAAATAATAGCATCCTGCCCTTTACTCAAACCATGGTTTTGATGACGGAAGGACCGAGGAAGGAAAATTTTTTCTCAAGGAAATAAGGATCGGCACCCGCTTGTCTTGTTTGAAGTTCTTCAGAAAAGAAAACATTTAGAATATCCTGCGGTCTTTTGAACTCCGGCAGGCCTCCTTTTTTTAAGTCCGATTTTTCAGCGCTGAAGGAGGCTCGAATGATTTGTAGTTCGATCAGAATTTTTGAGAAGTCCCCACCAGCAACCGCATCGGCTTTTTTCCTTTGCTCGGGGGTGAGATCGTTCAGGCAAGTGCATATTGGGTTAACAAGGTCCATACCTTTATTGACGGCAGGTATCGTAGTATCTTGACCCTTAAAAATTCAGAAAGATACAGGGAAAACGAAAACCATTGATTTAATGCCCACTAGACGTGGGGCGGGCGGGAAAAAATATGTACAGTGGATCATTTATGAGACAGGACGGATTTTAATGAAAACTGCTTTCATCGGTACTGCTGCAAAAAACCCGGTGCTGAATTGGGTAATATCATGGATGAAATGATAGGATCTTTAATCAGCAAGTAGTTTTTATCGGATTAGATAACATGACATCGTTCATTTATTATATCGCTGCAGCGGTTGCGGAAATCGCCGGTTGTTTTGCCTTCTGGGCTTGGTTACGTTTAGGCAAAAGCATGTATTGGATTCTACCGGGGATTGTATCTCTCGCAGTTTTTGCTCTTTTGTTAACTCGCATTGAGGCGTTGTTTGCCGGCAGGACTTTTGCGGCCTACGGTGGAGTTTATATTGCAGCTTCTCTGTTATGGCTTTGGGTAATTGAGCACCAACGCCCAGACAAATGGGACATTCTGGGTGCAATTATTTGTATAACAGGCGCGGCTGTCATTTTATTTGGACAAAGGCAACAGATTTAAAACAAAATTATTTGAACCGAGCATAATGTAAGCTCTGCATGATTGATCCTTCTTTACTTTTTGCAGGAGCAGGATAATTGAAACTGATCAAGCACACCGGTCTTTTCTTGTTCG
>DODH01000252.1:0-9489 GCA_003545625.1 Nitrospina sp. | reverse complement strand
GCATTTCACGGATAACCCAGGGAATATTCCTCCTCAATACCGAACCTCCGAAAAACAACCGCGAGCAGGAAAAAAAGCAAAAATAAGAGTAGATATTGGCAGGGGTTATTCCTTTGAAATTCCCGGGGATTGAAAAGTCGCAAAAAGAGGCAGCCTGCAAAATAAACTGATTTTTACGAAAAAGAGAGACGGTTATGAGCCACATTGTTCCTTGCATGAATATAAATTCAGAAGGCCCTTTGAAGAATTCAAAGCGAATACTAAAGCTGCGATAAAAAGAGCTTACACAGATTACAGGATAGTCAGCGAGCCAGTATTCTCTACAAAAGATTTAAAAGGGGTGAAAATCAAGGAGCGCTTTATTGACAAGGTAGGAAAAAATGCGCGAAGGCAAACTTATTTTTTTCACGGTTTAAATAAAAAAAACGTTGCTGTCGTCTGTCAAGCTGCAATAAAAACCAGAGCGGCACTGGATGATATCTTCGATGAAATAGCGGCTTCTTTAATCAGTAAGTAGTTTTTCATGGGTCTTGCTTGCACAGGATAGGAGGATGGCTCACTTCGAAAAATATTGATCAGGTAGCTTGTATGGATCATTGGCAGGATATTGTGGACACGCAACGTTACCCCATTGAGGATCTGGGTTCTTATGCCGTACGTTGCAGGAGTGAGTTACAAAATAATTCCATTCTGATCCTGGAAAATTTTCTAACAACAAAGGCTTTGGTTGAACTGCAACGCGAAGCCCGTTCATTACACCATAAAGCATTTTATTGTTCGCAGAACCATAATGTACTGCTCACTGAAAAAAATACTCAGTGGGAAGATGATCATCCTTGTAATATTGAAGTGATCAGTGATAAAGGCTGTGTGCCGCACGATTTAATCCCACCTGAATCTTATTTAAGGAAGATTTATACCGCTGAACAATTTCAAAGATTTATCCAGTCCGTTCTGACGGTTGATAAAGTCCACCCATATGCCGATCGCTTATCCTCCATCAACTATAACTATTATCAGGAAAAGCAACAATTGGGGTGGCATTTCGATAATGCCTCATTCGCTATTACTTTAATGATTCAATCCTCGGAATCTGGAGGGGGATTTCAATTTGTCGTGAATGCCCGCAATGCAGAAAAAAACACGGTAGATATTCCTCTCATTAAATCTGTGCTCCTGGACCAATCACCTGTGGAAGAATTACAGATAAAGGAGGGAACACTCATTCTTTTTTGTGGACGCAACACTCTCCATCGTGTTAGCCCGGTCGCTTCTCAAACGCCCCGGATTCTAGCTACCTTGAACTACAATCTTGAAAAAGATATTGAATTGTCCGAGAATGCCAGACTAACCTTTTTTGGAAGGTTGCAATAACCTTCTTTTTAGCTAACCCGATAAAAAATGTTTTAGAAAATGGGCTTAATGACCGCCAGACCCTCTTCCGCAAAATTCGTTGTGGAAGATCCCTGCTTTCTTGATGCCGATCAATGCTTCGATTGGCAAAGTCAGTTCGGAAACAACCATCCACTAAAACTGGAAATTGGTTTTGGAATGGGGGATTTTTTGATTGCCATGGCTCTCAGAGAATCGCAGAGCAATTTTGTCGGGATAGATTTTTCCCAAAACGGGATCCAAAAATTATTGGCGCAGATTCAGGCGCGGAAATTAAAAAATATTCGTGTTGTCTATGGAGATGTGCGGGAAAAAATTCCTCTTCTATTCCAGGATGGAGAGTTGGACACGGTTTATATCAACTTCCCCGACCCGTGGCCGAGAAAAAGGCATTTTAAACGAAGATTGATCAAACCTGCTGTGGTGAAGTTGGTCGCCATAAAGCTGGCTCCCGCAGGGAATATTTATCTGGCTACGGACAGCGAACCCTATGCCCTGGAAATGCTCGAATATCTTAATGCGGAGCCCTTGTTGCAAAACATGAATCGAGAGTCAGGTTGTTTCGCAGAGCGTGACCACCTACCCAAAACAAAATACGAAAAAAGTTTTATTTACGCGGGGGATAAAATCCATTACCTGGAATATTTTCGAGTGGGTGAGAATGAGGGGCTCCTCAACAGGGAAGAAAGTGGTGAACTGAACCAACCTGAAGAGAAGTCGATGAGCAACGATGAACTACTTACTAAAAAATTTACTGAAGCAGAAGCCAAAGCGCAGGATGCCTGCGACCTCAAACAAGTCGCTGATAATTTAGCCGATGCAGGAGACAAACAGTGGGCTGAAAAAGTTTATAGAAAAACTGAGGACAAAGCAGAAGACAGTCTGGATCTAAACTGGCTGGCGTACAGCATTTGTGTAGCGCTCGGTGATAAAGAATGGGCCGGGAAGCTATACAAGAAGGCAGAAGACCAAGCGGAAGGCAGTCTGGAATTTAATTGGCTGGCGTACAGCATCTCAGAAACACTCGGCGATAAAGAGTGGACAAAAAAATTATTCCAGAAGGCCGAGAGTGCGCCGGAAAACATCCGTGAATTGTGTGACCTTGCCGGCAGCATTATCGAAACACTCGGTGACAGGGGATGGGGAATAAAGGTTTACCAGAAAACCGAAGGCATGGCGGAAGAGTATTCTGAGTTTTATGAACTTGCCGACAACATTTATATAAAACTTGGCGATAAAGATTGGGCGAAGAAATTATTCAAGAAAGCCGAGGACAAAGCGGAAGACTGCAGTGACCTTCTTAGTCTGGCCGAGCGCATTAGTGCAAAACTGGATGATAAGGAATGGGCCAGAAAAGTTTATGGCAAAGCGGAAAGCCTGGCCGGGGACAGTGGGGATTTTTGTGAACTTGCCGCGAGCCTTTTCCAAAATTTGCGCGATGAGGAATGGGCGATGAGGTTATACAAGATAGCTGAAAGTAAGGCGCAGGAAAGTTATGAATTCTGTTGGCTGGCCGAGAGCCTGGTCGAAAACCTCGGTGATAAAAAATGGGCCGAGCAGGTTTACAAGAAAGCTTCTGCCCACTAGCCGCCGGTCAGACGGCAGTGGGAAAAGGCTCTAGGCCTCCTGTGGTCGCGTGTGAAATCCCTTCATTAATCGGAGAGCCACAAGAAGATTCACCATTACGAATAGAGGAACAACAAGAGTCGGTGCCAATACCATGGGAAACTCAAAAATGGTTTCCAAACCAGGAGACTCTTCAATCATGAACATCGGTCCCGGCAGCCCCACATTAATTAACAACATCCCAAATGGGACAATAATTATAAATCCAATTAGATTAATAATAATTGCCGACTTCTCTTTCCAGATTCCTTTGTAAATTAAAACTGCCGCGAGCAAAGTGGCAACTCCATATAGGAAATCCGGGACTCCAACGAATTTTGCAAAAAAGGCAGAAAATTCACCAATATATCCCTTATAAATACCTCCCAAGGCCAGGATTCTTAATCCCTCGAAACTCATGATGAGATGAAGGGGAGTATGATCAATAATCTTATCAATTCCCTGACGTAAAGATTTTGAAGCTATCCAGGGAATCATCACAATCAAGACTGCAATCTGTGTAATCCAAAAGCCAGGAAGCGAACTTAGAAATGTATCGCTTTGATAATATCCACTCACCCCTAAATACGCGCTCAATCCTCCCCAAAAAGTCAGCATCATCAGAAGAAGATTAATCTGGTTGGTTTGGTCTACACTTATTTGTCCTGAATGGTGAGTCTTTCCAGCCGCTCTATAAATCACCAAAATTTGGACTAGATATAATATGGGTAAAATTGAGAAATTCATGACACAACCTCAAGATTACGATCACCAAATACTGAGATATTTTCGCGGATATAATCTTCAAATGATTGAGGAGGTCGTCCGCCAACTTTGAGAACCACGTCCGTTACTCCCTCGAAGAACCCCTTTTGGTAGTCCTCAGCCGTGCAAGAAAGATGCTCGATTAAAAAGGCTGGATGACCTTTATCCGCCATAGCCTGTTGCCAATGCTCCATGGGGATATCAACATAAGTCCTTATACTCTTTCAGGGCATGAAGGTTAAGGAGGAGATATCATGCGTTCCCCGAAGGGGTACTAAGGGGCCAGCTTATGATCAAGAGTGGAGCTAATTTTAATGAACGACCCCGCTGCAAGCGGACAGGCTATCCTAATAAAGCGTTTTTTTAAAAGACGTGGCAAGCCACGGGGAATAAAACCCACTGGTGGGATTTAGAATCGGATACGTTGATCAAGCGCATTCTTCAATGCAAGCTTCTACATCTTTGTCAATGGTTTCGATAATTTTATTTTTCAAGGTTTCGCTTAAGTCATTAACTCCGTCTTCATCGCAATTTTCGATTTTCCATTCATAACCCTCGAATAAACTTTTTTCAGCACATATTTTTTTAACTTCTGTGCAAGCATCTTCCTTTGAGCACGACTTCAATTGAGCTTCCAGGTTGGTACTTACCGGAATGTGCGCGACATTTAAATCATAATGGGCGGTGAATCCATCCCAGAAGATATTTTCATCTGTATCGTCCTGTTCGAGCCGCTCTATGATATCGTCTTCCAACTTATTATCAAAGCTGTTGATCCCCCCATGTTCACATCCTTCAATTTTCCAGTCATATTTCTCAAATATCTTTTTTTTATCTATAATTCTTTCAACCTCTTTGTTGGCTTCTTCCTTGGTAGTTCTGGATTTCAACCGCACCTCCAGATTCGTATTTACATATATATCGCGAACTAACAATTTAAAATTTCCCATTACAAATCCTTTATATTAAATTTCTGATCCTGCTTTCTAAGGTTTAGAGTTGAGAAAAAAGATAAGGGTTTAATATTACTGAAGAATATTAAATAAATTTGGAGCGGCTAAATGGACAGGGGGCTAAGAGAAAGAATGCCATCCTTAGCGGGGGGAGAACTTACGCTGGTCAGGGGAGAATTTTAGCAATAAAAACAATGCCGACAGCAATGGGAGTGATATAGCGGATGAGGAACTCCCAACTTTGTACCCAGGGGAAGCCGAAACTATTTTCGTATTTTTCGATTTCCTCATGCGCACTTTTTGTGCCCCACACCCAGCCTACGAAAATGGCAGTCAACATGCCGCCTAACGGTAAAAGGTAATTGGAAGCGATGTTGTCGATATGATCAAAGAAGGTCATTCCCAACAGTTTCACATCAGCCATTATGCCGAACGACAAGCCACTGGGAATGCCGAACGCGAAAATGGCAGAACCGACAACCAGCACGGCTCTTTTTCGTTGCCATCCACGCTGGTCGATGAAGTAGGCCACGACCACCTCCAGCAGGGAAATCCCTGATGTGATGGCGGCAATGGCCAGTAGGATGAAGAAGATAACGGCCACGCCATGACCCAGAGGCATATTGGCAAACACGATGGGCAAAACGCTGAAAACCAGCCCTGGACCTTCGGTGGGTTCGAGTCCCATCGCGAACACCGCCGGGAAAATGACCATGCCAACCATAAGCGCGATGAGCGTGTCGAACATCACTACGTAAACGGTGGAAGAGGTCAGGTTTTCCTTTTCCGACAGATAACTGCCGTAGGTGATCATGCACCCCATCCCCAAGCTGAGTGAAAAGAAGGCTTGCCCCAGTGCAATGAGGACCACGTTGGCGTTGATCTTGCTGAAGTCCGGAGTCAAATAAAAGGCGACCCCTTCCATGGCTCCATCGAGGGTGAGCGCGCGGAGCATCAGCAGAAGCAGGAGGACAACCAGGGTCGGCATGAGGATGTCGCAGGCTTTTTCGATGCCTCCGTGTACGCCTCTTAAGACGATGGCGATACAGGTCCCCATGAACAACGCGTGGTAGAAAAGAACTTCTCCGGTATTACCTATAAAGCTTTCAAAAAATACTCCCGCTTCTTTGGGAGAAGGAAACGCCAGCACCGAACCGGTTATGGATTTTGCCACATAAGCGAATGTCCAGCCGCCAACGACCCCGTAAAAGGAAAGGATGAAGAACCCGGCTAGTACGCCCATATAGCCGATGCCGGTCCAGGGCGAATTGGGTCTGAGCTGCTCGAAAGCGCCGACTGGATTCCGGCTGGTTTTTCGGCCCAGGGTGAACTCGGCCAGCATGATGGGGGTGCCGATTGCGAAGATACAGACCAGATAAATGAGTACAAACGCACCGCCGCCGTTTTCCCCCACTATATAAGGAAACTTCCAGATATTGCCGAGTCCGACCGCAGACCCGGAAGCGGCCAGGATGAACCCCAGGCGACTGCCCCAGAACCCGCGCTGATTATTGTTTTCAGTCTTCATGCAAATGGGGGTATATTTTTATAATGTGTATTTCATTAAGTGGTCGGCGATTCGCGCCAATCCTTGCACGGGTTTTTCTCCATTGGAAAATAAAATAAAAAAAATCATAGAGAATATTCCCAAGCTACCCGGGATTTATATCATGAAGGATTCCCGGTCGGAAATTCTTTATATAGGCAAGGCCAAAGTTCTCAGGAACCGCGTACGATCCTATTTCCAGAGCTCGCGTACGTTTCATCCCAGGACAAGATTGTTTTTGGATAAAGTCCGCGATATCAAGTTCTTGACTACGACAACGGAAGCCGAGGCGCTGATTCTCGAAAGTAACTTTATAAAGAAACACCAGCCTCGCTACAACGTCCTGCTTAAAGACGACAAGCATTATCCCTATATACGTTTGACCACGCAGGAGAAATTTCCGCGGCTGGAGGTGGTGCGCCGGATACGCAAAGACCGTGCGACCTATTTTGGCCCTTATACCATGGTCAAGGAAGTGCGTGAAACAATTCGGCTGATTTATAAAATTTTTCCGCTGCGACAGAGTAAGGACAAGCTGGACGGCACTGCTCTACGCCGCCCCTGCCTCAACCACCAAATGGGCCGGTGCCTCGCCCCGTGCGCCGGAAAGGTTTCCCCCAGTGAATATGAGAAAGTGGTGGTGGATGTCGAGTGGTTCCTCAAAGGGAAAAACGCCACGCTCCTGAAAAGCCTGAAGGCGGGGATGGAATCGGCATCTCAAGAAATGCGTTACGAAGAAGCCGCGATATTCCGCGACAAAATCCAGGCCGTGCAAACGGTGCTCGATAAACAGAAAATCATTTCAACCTCCCTGCAGGATCAGGATGTCGTTGCCTATTGTTCCGAAAAGGACCAGGCCATGGCGCAGGTCCTGATTATCCGTGCCGGAAAAATGCTGAGTGAAAAAATATTCAAGCTGAAATCGCAAAACGAAATGGAAGAAGATGAAACCCTGTCTTCTTTTCTTAAACAGTATTATGCGGAAGAGGTGGTTTTGCCCGCCGAAGTATTATTGCCCCATCCTGTTGAAGACTCCGATTTGATCGCCGACTGGTTGTCAGAAAAAAAGGGAACCCGGGTGAAGCTCGAAGTTCCTGTAATAGGTAAAAAACGTGACTTGGTGAGAATGGCGGAAGAAAACGCCCGCTTTGCCATGAGAATGGAGCGCGACAAGGGGGATGTCGGTACCCGCTCGTTGGAAGAACTGCAAACGGCCCTGGGCTTGAAACATTTCCCTGAAGTGATTGAGGGGTTCGACTTGTCCAACATATCGGGGCGCCACGCAGTGGGCTCCATGGTGGTTTTTGAAAATGCCATAGCGGAAAAATCAAAATACCGTCGCTACAAAATCTCCACCGTTAAAGGCATTGACGATTATGCCATGCTCCGAGAGGTGATGATCCGCCGTTATCGCCGTCTCCTCGACGAAGAAAAGCCCCTGCCCAACCTGGTGCTCATTGATGGCGGCAAAGGCCATTTGAATTCCGGTCGTGAGGTTTTTGAGGCTTTGGGGCTTCTTGACCGAGTGGACCTCGCCTGCATCGCCAAGGGAAAATATCGTAACAATCTGGATACAGACGAGGTCCACTTACTGTGGAAAAAGGACCCGGTACTATTCAAAGAGAACTCTCCCTCCCGATTTCTCATGCAACGCATTCGTGATGAGGCACACCGATTTGCCATTTCCTATCACCGCCGGTTACGCGGCAAGGAGGCTTTGAGTTCTCCGCTGGAAAATATTCCTGGAATCGGAAAAAAACGCCGGTTACTGCTTTTGAAACAATTTGGCAGTCTGGAAAATATCCGCAACGCATCTGTGGAGAAATTGATCGCACTGCCGGGAATCACCCGATCTCTGGCAGAAAAACTGCGGACAGATACCGACTAAACTAAATTTGAAGTTGTGCCGATAAGACAGCGTGTATAATGTCCCCTGAGGGTTCCTATTTATTTGGACATTTCCTCCAGGGCAACCACTAGGCGTGGGGCCAACTAGCAAGACCTTTTTGAGCCGAGAAAAACAGTTTTTCGCCAGAGAGTTGTTGCTATCTGCCCCCGGCGGTTCGCCGGTGGCCAAAAGCATTTTTTAGAGATGTCCTATTAGAATATAGCCTGGGAACCCGGTTCCCTGTGTGAATCAGGAGGGTTAAACGAATGCGTGGTATTTCAAGAGCAACAAGTTATCTTTTGAGCGGAATGTTTTTGCTGGTTTTTGTTCCCGGAACAAGCTGGGCTCAGGTATCAGATAAGTTTTTAAACGAGGCCAAAACGCTGGCAAAACTGGAAGACGATTTTTTCAAAAAACGTTTGAGCAGTGATTTAAAGGGGGCTTATAACTATCAGCACCCTGCTTATAAAGAAAAAATCTCGATAGAGGAGTTTTTATATTTTGAGGGCCGAGTGGCATCGGATTACCGGAATGGAGCCCAGGCCCATATTTCGGGGAGTATGATCCCGCCCTTGAAGCACATTAAAAATAATCCGGGGAAAAGGGATGTCCTCGGTTTTCCCCGTCCCTACCATTACAAATGGTACACAAATCCTTTTGTTAAGGTACAGCGTTATACCCTGGATCGGATCTCCATCAGTGAAGATGGCCGATACGCAATGGTGAAAATCATGCTCAAGGGCAGGGAGCGGTTAAACCCAGCACTGGTAAGAGGAGATATTGCGTTTGACATGGCCCGTCCCCATATTGACTATTGGGAAAAGGTGGATGGGAAATGGGTGATAACGGTATTGGTCGAGCACTCTTCAATAAGCGGTGGCATGAAAACCTTGTATTTTATCCCTAATAATAATGATGCCTGGGAAAAGAAGGAATATGTTCATATCGACCCGGCCAGCTTGCTGGCAGAACCCGATCCCGTGCGTCATGCCTTGAATGGAAAACATTAATTCCCTATGAGCGTTGACCTGCCGTTTCATAAATCCTGGTTGGAGGAAGAGGAGCACCGGGAAGTTGAAGATACCCTGAACTCCGGCTGGCTAACCACGGGTCCCAAAGCCCAAAAATTCGAAGAAGCTTTTAAGGACTACATCGGTTGCAAACATGCGGTGGCCTTGAACTCGTGCACGGCAGGATTGAACCTGGCGCTTACGGTGCAAAAATTTGCCGAAGGGGATGAGGTGATCACCACCCCGATGACGTTCCCCGCCACCGCAAATGTGATTCTTCTTCAGAGGTTGAAACCGGTTTTTGCCGATATCGAACCGGGAACCCTCACT
>DODH01000060.1 GCA_003545625.1 Nitrospina sp. | reverse complement strand
GGACTGGTCACATCGCTAAACGCAGGTTTTGGAGTTGGCAGTATTCCTTTGCCCTTTTTGGGAGGCCAGTTATTCGGTTTTAAAAATCCTCCAATTGTTCAGGCCTGGCCCATCGACAAAATTCTTGATGATATAATTACTGAGGCCGACCCCCGCCCAGGAGTTTTTCTAACAGTCCGCACCTTGACCAACTATATGTTTTTCCAGCGCGGAGGTTTTCGAAACTCCGCTGAATTTCGCGAGTTACCTATAGTTGTGAAAAGCGTGAAAAGAAATGTTGGAGAGATGACGGATTTTTTTATCACTAAAACCGGTGATTTTGGCATGCACCGATTTAAAGATATCAATCCGAAATTAACCCGGTTGTTGGAGGACCCCGCTCTCCAAAAAACCTTCGAACCCTTTAAGTCCTATCCTCTTCCTGATGGGTCAGAAGGTTTGGTTTTAAAAAAGGCTGTTCAACCCGCCACCAATCTCCCTGGCGTGGACAACCTTGAGGAGATTGGACAACGGTTTATGACCGCCTTTGCCAATTACCCCATCTATGGAATCAAGGATGCGGTCAATCCGGAAATATCTGTCATTTCCACGGAAAATCCTGATGATATTTTTCTCGGTCGTTATAAACAAATAAAATTCAAAGCAGATTCTGTGGTCAGCAATAAAATCACAATTGACGATTTTGAACTGATCTTTGAAAATGTTCAAATCAATATTTATGACCTGATTCTTAATAACAAGTTAATCCTGTTCGACCTTGAGAAACTAACGCCCAAAGGAACGCTGAGTTTTGATTCCCTGGAAAAAGATGCTTTTAAAGCCATGAAAGAAAAAGGGTTGGTCAAAATTGAAGGATTCAATAATGGGCTTTTGGTCCACATCGTCTACACGCTCCCTCAGGGCCAAACCCTGGAGGGATCGGTCAAGGTAAATTTTTTATTTTCCCCGGGGCAAATGATCCGTCCTGTTGTCGAGTCTATTAAATTAGGGCCCTTCGACATTCCCCGGGTTTTTTTCCGAAGGATAACCGATGCTAAAATCATTCTAACGCCCACTCCTGGGTGGCCGCTGGAAACCAATATTCAAACACTCCAGGTGCACCCGCGTAAACTTCAAATCAACCCGACTGTGAATTGATTAAAAGTGAAAATTTGCCTGCTCTGTTTTGACATTTCCAATAATTCTCTGGGAAGGACCGCTTTATTGGCCAGAACCCTCTCTACCCGGCATGAAGTGGAAATTATCGGCACCTCAAGAAATGGGGATATCTGGTATCCCATGCGTAACCTAGAAATTCCCATCCGAATATATCCCTGGAGTCGTTATCCAGCTTTTTTCTCCACCATTCGCAAAATGGTCCGGGAAATGGACGCAGATATTTTTATAGCGTGCAAATTACGCCCGACAAGTTTCGGCATCGCATTATTGAAAAAATGGTTTTCAGGAAAACCTGTAATGGTGGATATCGAGGACTGGGAAGCCGGGTTCTATTATCATTCAGGATTCTGGGGATGCGTTGGCCGCTTCCTGAATTTTTCCAATCCAAACGGTTTACCGTACACCTGGCTTATGGAACGACTTGTCGGCTTTGCCGACTCCATCCTTGTCAGCAATCGGTTTCTGCAAAACCGTTTCACAGGATGCCTGATGCCCCATTGCCGAGACACCACAGCATTGAACCCAGACAAGTTTGATGCGCTGGAAATTAAAAAATCACTTGGCCTGGAAAAAAATCGGGTGATCATGTTTTTGGGTACCCCACGAGCCCACAAAGGCGTTGACGATCTGATCCAAGCGTTTGATAGCTTGGATTATCCGGATATTCGGCTGGTCTTTATTGGGGCCGAGCCCTCTTTCGATCCGCAGCGGAATAAATCCCTTTCCAATCAAAATAAAATAGTGGTGCTTCCCAAAATTCCCTTTGACGAGCTTCCCAAACATCTCTCGGCCGCAGACATCCTGGTTGTTCCTCAAAGAGACACGACGGATACCCAGGGGCAGATCCCGGCAAAACTGTTTGATGCCATGGCGATGGCAATACCAGTGGTCGCCACCCATGTCTGCGATATTCCGGAAGTACTGGGAGGAACGGGTTACCTTGTTGACCCCGGAAAACCTGAAGAACTTGCCCGTACCCTTAAGCATGTTCTGGATCATCCTGAGGAAGCCAAAGAAAAAGGCCTCCAGGCAAGGCAAAGGTGCGTGGAGCTCTATGACCTAAAAGTCATGGAAACAAAATTGCAAAATTTGATCGAGAAATTAATCGATTCCCCTTGATGGCAACGTACATTTACAAATAAATTTATGGGCATCTCTAAAAATTGCTTTGGCCATGTGACTCGCCCCTACAAATTAGCCTGAATCCACTTGATCAGGTTTTACGCCCATGTCAATATGGTCTATAATGAAAGTACCTGTCGCAAGTCAATTTTACGGATTTTTGCTTCGATTTTTTGAATGGAGTTTTAATTAACCTTGCTAAGTTTTCCCCGGGAAAAACTACCCAAAAACCCAAAATTTCTTATTATCAAACTGCGCTCTATTGGAGACGTGGTTTATAATACGGCGGTTTATACCCCTTTAAAGAAAAGTTTTCCCGGTTGCCATTTAACGGTACTGGTGGAACATTTTTCTCTGGATTTGGTTCGCAATCATCCGGACATTGACCAGGTTTTATGTTTTGAAAAAAAATCCTGGTTGCACCAACTTAGGTTTTATTACCGACTTTTTGCAAACCGCTATGATGTCGTGATTGATATGCATGAGGGAACACGGGGAGCGGTCATGTGCTTTGTCACCCAGGCTCCCTACCGTGTTGGCCATAAATTTGCCAAACGATCTTTCCTGTACAACGTTAAGCTCGAATTTTGGGACCTCAAGCCCAAGCATCCTATTGATTATCAAGTCGCCCTGATAAAAAAAATGGGCGTGGAGTTTGGAGAAATTGCCCCCTCCATCCATATTTCAGAAGCGGCAAAAATTAAAGCGGGCGAATTATTGCAAGCTGAAGGAATTGACCCCCAGGAGCCGTTCTGCATTTTACATCCTGGAGCGAAAATTTATGACCGCTGGGAAGCTGAAAAATTTGCAGAGCTCGCCGATACGATCTATTTCCAACATAATATGAAAACATTATTGATCTGTGGGCCGGGGCAGAAACACCTCATCGATGAAATCATTCCAAAAATAAAGAATGCACCCTTTGCTTTCCTCAGCACGG
>DODH01000189.1 GCA_003545625.1 Nitrospina sp. | reverse complement strand
ATACTTCGTGTTTATTCTAGGAAATTTACTGAGTGCAACCGCTCAGGTTCTAAGCATTGTTTTACAGCTTTATATGTGGGTCATCATCGTCCGCGCCCTGTTGTCCTGGGTGAACCCGGACCCGTATAACCCCATCGTCCAGTTTTTACACAGTATCACAGAACCGGTTTTGTATCGAGTGCGACAGTTAATCCCCATGTCCGGAATGGGAATTGATTTTTCGCCGATCATCGTCCTTCTTGCAATTGTTTTCCTTCAAAGTTTTGTTGTGCAGTCGCTGGGAGCCCTGGCATTGAGACTACAATAACCTATCATGCGCCTGACTTATCTTGACATTCTAGAGCAGTGCTTCCACGACAAGTTCCGTGGCTACAACAAACAGGAAGTGGACACGTTTCTTCATCTTGTGGCCGATGATTTCAAATCCATGGCCGAGGATCTCAAGGAAAAGGATCGGCAAATCGATTTAAAAAGTGAGGAAATTCGTGAGCTCAAACAAAATCTGGATGAACTGCCTGAACCTAAAGCTGAAACCCCTCCAGAGGTAGAAGAAGAGTTACGCACACTGCGAAAAGAGCTGGAAGAAAAAGACCGGCTGATTCAGGAGATGAAAAAAACCAGTGAAGGACAGTCAAACAGCAGTAACCCGCTTTCGCAAATAACCCCTGAAATGCTGAAGGAAAAAGCAAAAAAAATCATCAACGTCGCAAAACAACATGCTGAAAAACACAAAGCCAACGCCGCGAAGGAATTGGACTCCCTACAAATGGAGATCCAAAAATTACAAAAACAAAAACAACAGCTGGCGGATAACATCCGGGCCACGGCAGTAGAACATTTGAGCAAATTTAAAGCGGGAAGCGGCAATGCCGGAAACGCGGTTTAAGGTTAACACCTGCGAAAATGGCATCCGGTTTTCAGCCGTCATTCAGCCCAGATCATCCCAGAACGAAATTTCAGGGATTTATAACAATTCCTTAAAAATTCGATTGACCTCACCACCGGTAGACGGAGCCGCTAATAAAACCTGTGTCAAATTCCTGGCCAAGTGGCTGAGGGTGAGTCCTTCCAGGGTCCGTATTGTCACGGGACTCAGCAGTAAAAACAAAATCATTGAAATTAACGGTGTTGATGAATCCGCTTTTCGAGATAAGCTGACCGCTAAAATCCCTAACCTTTTTAAAGAACACCAACCATGATCAAAACCATAGAGTATGTAGACGGGGTAGTGAGGATGATCGATCAAACCCGTCTTCCCGCAGAAAAAGTTTTCGTTGACTGCAAAACCATTGAAGAGGTCGGGCAAGCTATTCAAACCATGATTATCCGGGGAGCGCCGGCAATCGGTGTCGCGGCGGCCATGGGTGTCAGCCTTGGCGCTGATGCAATCACTGCTTCCAGCTTCGACGATTTTTACAGCGCGATGGAAAAACAATGCGACCACCTTGGCAAGTCCCGCCCTACAGCAGTAAATCTCGCATGGGCCATCAACAGGATGAAACAGGTTGCGAGGGAGTCAAAAGACCTTTCCATTCCCGAGTTGAAAACCCGGTTGAAAGAAGAAGCACTCACCATCCTGACCGAAGATATCAGCATTAACAAGGCGATGGGACAACACGGACAGACCCTGGTTGAAAATGGCAATGTGATTTTGACCCATTGCAACGCCGGGGCTTTGGCAACAGCGGGTTTCGGCACAGCACTGGGAGTGATTCGGGCATCCGTCAATGCCGGAAAAAATATCCGCGTACTGGCGAACGAAACACGGCCTTTCCTGCAAGGGGCGAGGTTGACCGCCTGGGAACTCAAGGAGGACAATATTCCCGTCAAGCTGATCACCGATAGTATGTGCGGTTTTTTTATGAAAAATCAGGAAATCGATCTGGTCGTTGTCGGGGCCGACCGCATTGCGGGAAATGGCGATGTCGCCAACAAAATAGGCACCTATATGGCTGCAGTGCTCGCCAAGGAAAACAATATTCCGTTTTATGTCGCCGCGCCAATCTCGACTCTGGACCTTTCCCTGGCATCCGGCGATGAAATACCCATTGAAGAACGCTCGGCCGAAGAAGTGGTGAACATCAATAACAAAAGGATTGCCCCGGAAGGCATTGAGGTGGCACATCCCGCATTTGATATCACCCCTAACAAACTGGTCACGGCCATCATCACCGAAAATGGAATCGCCCGGCCCCCCTTCACCGAGTCGCTCAAAGCTCTGGCACAAAAAAAATGAGAGCCATGATACTGGCAGCCGGCTTCGGGTCCCGCCTTAAACCCCTGACCCTCAGTCTTCCCAAACCAATGTTCCCGGTATTAAACCGCCCCCTTCTGGAACACGTGCTTAACTATTTAAGTTCCCAGGGTATCCAGGACATCATCGTCAATGTGCATCACCTGCCTGACAAGATTGTCGAGTATTTCGGCGATGGCACAGATTTCGGGGTGCGTCTGCAGTTTTCCAGGGAAGAAGAAATTCTGGGAACCGCAGGAGGACTCAAAAAGGCCCAGTCCTTCCTTGAAAAAGAAACGTTTTTAGTAATAAATAGCGACGTACTCACAGATATTGATCTGGATAAAGCTCTCAGTTTTCATAAAGAAAAAAAATCCTGCCTGACACTGGTGGTTCGACAAGATGCCGATCCGGAAAAATATGAACCTATTGAGTTGGCCGATGACGGTCGCATCACGCGATTTGTAAATGCGTCGATTAAAAACCCTCCCGCAACAACCCAACGCGTCATGTTCACTGGCATCCAGATCATGGAGCCGGAGATATTTTTCCGCATCCCTTCAGGAAAATTTTTTGGCACGGCAGAAGATGTGTTCCCGGCGATGATCAAAGAAGGACTTCCGGTTTATGGAACCCTGCATGAAAAATACTGGATCGACATGGGTACACGGGAAACTTATATCCAGGCACAAGCCGATGCGCTTGATGGAAAGCTATCGCTAAAAATAAAAACTTCAAAAACACCGGAAGGGCCTCTCATCGTGCCTCCCGTGCATATTGGCAAGGAGTGTGAAATCGCCCAAGACTCTCAGGTCGGCCCCTATGCAGTATTGGGAGATGGGTGCAGAATCCGGTCCGGCGCTGTGGTGGAAAATTCCATACTCTGGGAGGGCGTGACCATCGGCTCACGAGCTACAGTCAAAAACAGCATCATCGGTTCCGATGTTAGTGTCGAACAGGACGCTAATGTCACCGATACGTCCAGAGCTTGAATTCTTAACCCATAAAAAAATCCCCCTCCCTGTGTTAGGGAAGAGGATCATTTTATCCTGAAAAATTCAGGGTGTTTGATTTACCTTAAAGCAATTTATGGTTGCTGAGCGTCATGGTCGAAACGCATATCGCGCCTTCTTCGCAATTAATGATACGACGCTTTTCAGGAAGGTCGGCCTCCCCCACTCTTGTATATTCATCGGTATAACTTTCCACATCTTTCAATCCCTTGGTTTCAGGATTGAAATAGAACACTGAATATTTATGCGTCAGGAATTTGCCATCCTGATTTTTCCGGCTCTCTTCAATATTGATGGAAAAAGAAAAGCGTGGTGTCTGCCGATTGATCTGCTGGATTCTGCCATCCTTAATGCGGTAGAAGGAACTCATGCCGTCCCCACCCATAACGAGCTTTCTTCCCAACGGGTGTGTGCCGTCATCACCGAAGTGCAGTTTGTATTTGCCGTCCGACTCTTCAAACGAACGCGGACCCCGATGCATGGCAATGGAAGCCAGGTTTTCTGTAAGAAAACCTTTGGCTTTTTCATCGCTGATATCGGTTGCGATTTCCTTGGGGCCTTTAACGGTTACGGTACCCTTATGTTCAACACCATTAATATTTGCTGTCGCATCCGCGGTGAAGCCACCGAACCCAGCCGGCCATCGGGCGGTGTTGGAAAAAACTTCCTGCATTGCTTTGCGCGCAGAAGCATCGTCTTCCACTGTGGTTTCAACATCTTTTTCTTTGGTATAAGTTGCCATGCAAAATCTCCTTAAAAACTGAAATAGCCCACTCTAACTTCCGAGCAGACCTACGAGGGCATCTCTATTTATTCGGTAATTTTCTCTGCGGCAATTCGCAGGCTTTTTGGGCTACTATTCGTGCCCAAACTTTATAAGGGCCTACTCATGGCCAAAAGTAATTCCTAGAGATCCTCTTGAGTTATAAAAAAACTATATTAAGAGTAAAGGGATTATACCTTATTTGACCGCAACGCTGATATCAGGAATGCCTTTTTTTTGTAAAAGGCCCATGACCTGGATCACATCTCCATAAGGAAGGGATTTATCGGCTCGAATGAGAGCGCTTGGTTTTTTGCCCTTGAATTCCATCTTGGCGAGAGTCGTTTCCAGCCCCAATAGCGTTAACGGCTTGCCATCCAGAAATATTTTTTTGTCTTTCGACATCTCAATCTCCAGAGTTTTGCTACGTTCATCGATGACGGAGGACTTGGAAGTGGGAAGGTTAATATCCATCTTTCGGCTGAAGTCCACAAATACCGTGGACACCATAAAGAAAATAAGAAGCAGGAACACCACATCAATCATGGGTGTCATATCAAAGGCAAAACTATCTTCCTCTTCTTTTCTGAATCGCATAGTCCAGTCAAATTCCTTTTACACACAAAAGCCAATGCCAACACGGCCCGCGATCAGCCGCCAGTAGAAATGGTTGAGACTTTTTTAGATTTTTCCGGCCCCGGTGCTACGGGTTTGGATTTTCTAAGGCCATCGTAGGAAAGCTCTTCAACGAGTTGGAACGAAATCTCCTCCATCTCGAAAACATAGCGGTCGATTTTTCCCCGGAAATAGTGATACAGGGCTAAAGCAGGGATGCCAACCAGCATTCCCGCGGCAGTTGTGATCAACGCTTCGGATATACCGCTGGCCACAAGACCGGGGTTACCGGTGCCGCTGAGAGAAATCACATTGAAGGCTTTGATCATTCCAAAGACGGTCCCCAAAAGACCCATCATTGGGGTGATGTTTGCCACCGCGCCCAGCACCCTGAGATTCGAGTTCATCAGGGACGCCTCATGCTGGCCGGCCCCATCAATCGCCCTTTCAATCTCATCGAGCTTGCCCCCTACCCGCAATAATCCCACTTTCAAAATCCGCGAAAGCGCATTGTCGTTGGAATTGCACAACCGAAGCGTTTTTTGAATATCTTTCCAGTCCCACTGGTCGCGGACATTCTGGAGAAAATCAGAGTTGATGATATTTTTTCTTCTCAGGTTATAAGCCCGCTCTATAGCAATGCCCAGCATGAGCACAGAGGCAAAAAGAATGGGATACATCATGAAGCCGCCCTTTTCGAAGGTGGAAAGCAGTTTCCCCGATCCATCTGTGTCCGCAGCAAAGGCAGAATTGACCAGACCGGGATACCACCCAGCCAACAAGCTTAACAATCCGATTTTGATTGGCCGTCTCATAATGTTCTCTATTTTGATGAGGTCCCCATCCAAAAGATGGAAATATTGTTGAAGTTATAGCACGAAGTTTTCTTGATAAGCAAGGAGCTTTCAAGTCCCTCAAGATGATTAAGCTCTTTAAACATAAGGTTTTTTAGTATATATTCGAAAGCAACTTTCAACGACTAAACACCATAATGTTACCATTCCGTCTCTTCTCTAAATTTGGTTCTTTTTTCACTCTGGTTTCCGTGCTGGCACTGCTCTTTGCTTGCACCACAACAAAAAAAGAGAGGACCTATAGCGCAAACGAACTATTACAACAAGGCAAACGTCTGGCGAAAGAAAAGGAAACCGAAGAAGCCAAAGCCAAAATCCAGCTATTGCTGGAAGATTATCCAGACAGCAAAGAGCGGACAGCGGCAACCATGTTGCTGGCAGACCTTCATTATAGCGGAGAGGAATATGAAGAGGCTAAATTTCATTACCAGAAGTTTATCGAACTCTACCCCGCCCACCAGTTTGTGGACCGGGCACATTTTTATAAAGCCAAATCCAGTTTCAAATTGACCGATCTGGCATCGCGAGATTTGACCCCGGTTCATTCGGCGCTGGAAGGGTTTGAGCGCTTCGTACAGGATTTTCCACAAAGTTCTTACTTGAAACAGGCAAAAGCAAAAATTACCCAGTGCCTGGATATACTGGCGCAAAACATGTTTGAAATCGGCAAGTTTTATTACCGTACCGGTTCTTATCAGGCGGCTATCCTCCGGCTCAAACGCTTGAAAGTGGAATACCCCAAGCATTCTTATATTCTCGAAGCCGAGTTTCTGTTGGGCGAATCCTATTATCATGAGCAAAATTTTTCCAAGGCCACTGCATATTATAAAACCGTAATTAAAAACTCCCCCCTAAGCGAGTTCGCAAAAGAGGCACGGCTTCGCTTGAAAGCCATGCGCTAAACAAATTATGTCCAAAACCCCCAAACAGAAACGAGCCAAACGCTCTTCACCCCCGAAGGATAAAGGGACCAACCATGACCCGCTCACCCAATACATGGAGGAAATCAGCAGGATCAAAATTCTCACCCGGGAACAAGAAATCAAATTAGCAACATCCATTAAAGACGGAGACCCCAAAGCCATTCAGGAAATGGTTCGCAGAAATTTAAAGTATGTCGTGACCGTAGCCAACAAATACCGGGGACTGGGCATTTCTCTTCAGG
Source organism: Nitrospina sp. (assembly GCA_003545625.1). The sequence continues at coordinate 1,354 of DODH01000189.1, read as the reverse complement.
ACTTGATTGAAGAAGGAAACATTGGATTGATCCAGGCCGCTAAACGATTTGACGTTTCCAGGAATGTCAAGTTCATCACCTACGCTGTATGGTGGATCAAACAGGCCATCATGCATTCCCTCGCCGAGCAGTCGGGCACCGTGAAGCTTCCCGTCAAGCAAGCCGGAAAAGTCAACAAGATCAACAAAAGGAGCCAGCAGATGGTACAAGCCCTGGAGCGTGAACCAACCCAGGCCGAACTGGCAAAGAGCTTGGGATATGGAGACGAAGAAATCAGCTCCATCATGCGTGCGTACCGGACCCACCTTTCGCTCGACTCGCCTTTAAAAGATGATGAAGACACGCCCTATCTGGATCTCCTGGAAAACAAGGACTTCATTCCGTACGATGACCAACTCATGCAGGAGTTTCTCAACAAAAAGGTGGACCAATTACTGGAAGACCTTTCGGAGAGGGAAACCAAAATTCTCAAAATGCGTTTCGGTTTTTTTGGGGACGTCAAAACACTGGAGGAAATTGGAAAAGAGATTGGCCTCTCCCGTGAGCGGGTGCGGCAAATCGAAAAAAGAGCCAAATTAAAACTAAGGACCAAACTGCAAAACGAATCATGGGTGGACGAAACCGAATGACCACCCTCGACCTCATTCATTATGCTGACTGAAATTCCCGCCCTGTGTCTGATATCGTATTTGATCGGGTCCATTCCTTTTGGCGTTGTACTGGCACGGGCCCAGCGCATAGACATCCGTGAACAAGGTAGCGGCAATATCGGCGCCACCAACGTGGCGCGGGTACTGGGTAAAAAAGCCGGACTGCTGACCCTGTTGGGAGATGTGCTGAAGGGGCTCCTCGTGGTTTTTGGTGCCAGTCTGCTGTACGAAAAACCGCTTGTGATTGCCCTTGCCGGGCTCATGGTTTTTCTCGGCCATCTCTATTCCATTTTCTTGAAGTTCAAGGGCGGCAAAGGGGTCGCAACCAGCCTGGGCCTGTTTTCATACATCATGCCTTGGGCAACTCTGTGCGCGGTCGGGGTGTTTTCTGCCTGCCTGTGGATTTCGGGCTATGTTTCCATAGGGTCGATCATGGCGGCGATTTCTCTTCCTTTGTTTGCCATTTATTTTAAACTGCCCCTTCCTTATATATATCTTGCGGCCATTGTCGGCCTGTTCACCTTGCAGAAGCATTACGACAACATTCTTCGCCTGATTGAGGGAACCGAAACGAAGTTTCTGAGAAAATAGAATTTGACAAACACGATTGAGGAAATATAATTGGTCTCGGGTCTCTCATCCCTTAACATCAAAATATGCGGGAGTAACTCAGTGGTAGAGTGCAACCTTGCCAAGGTTGAGGT
>DODH01000294.1 GCA_003545625.1 Nitrospina sp. | reverse complement strand
CTACGTTTCCACGCGCATCCAGTTTCATACCCAACTCTACAAGCATGCCTTCATGGATGGGATGAACAAAACCCATTGCCAGCAGAACCAGTTCAACATCCATTTCAAACTCTGATCCGGGAACTTCCCGCATTTCAGGACGGCCCGTTTTAGGATCGGGAGCACCAAACTCGATTTTTACCCCATGAATCTTGGAAACCTTACCCTCTTTGCCTGTAAACTTTTTAGTGGATACACAAAATTCTGTAATCTTGTCTTTCCCTTCATGCTCATTCGCTTCTTCATGCGAAGAAGAAACCCTGAATATTTTTGGCCATTGCGGCCAAGGGTTGTTTTCCGTTCTTTCCTGGGGAGGCTCCTGTAAGAGTTCAAACTGATAGACATTTTTAGCGCCTTGCCTGAGTGAGGTTCCCACACAATCCGAGCCGGTATCTCCACCCCCGATAATCAAAACATTTTTGTCTTTGGCAGTAATAGATATTTCTTCAGGAATCGTATCGCCCTCATTGCGCTTATTCTGTTGAGGAAGAAAATCCATGGCAAAATGAATGCCTTTGAGGTCCCGGCCTTCTACGGGAAGATCCCGTGATTTTTGGGAACCACCACAAAGAACCACCGCATCAAATTCGTTTTTCAATTCGTTGGCCGATTTATCGACACCAATGTTAATTCCTGTCTTGAAAATAACACCCGATTCTTCCATCACCTTTAACCGGCGTTTAACAATTTTTTTATCCAGTTTGAAGTTGGGGATACCATACATCAGGAGTCCGCCAATACGATCATCTTTTTCAAAAACAGTAACCTCATGGCCTGCCGTATTGAGCTGATCGGCACAAGCAAGTCCCGCCGGCCCCGACCCTACAATCGCTATTTTTTTTCCTGTCCGGGACTTAGGCTTACGCGGCTTGATGAACCCCATCTCAAAGCCTTTTTCCGCGATCCTCTCTTCGATTTTACAAATCGTAACCGCCGGTTCAGTGATACCCAGCACACAAGCACCCTCGCAGGGAGCCGGGCAAACACGCCCGGTAAATTCAGGAAAATTATTGGTCTTCTGTAACAACTCGACCGCCTCCTGGTACCGGCCTCGATACACCATATCGTTCCAGTCCGGAATCAGGTTTCCCAACGGGCAACCCGATTCACTCTGACAAAACGGAACGCCACAGTCCATGCAACGAGCTCCCTGTTGCCGATATTTTTCTTCCGGAAAAGGAGTGTAGCACTCCTTCTGGTCCTTGAGCCGCTCCTCAACAGACCGGCCTGACGGTGTCTCCCGCCCATACTCCATGAATCCCTTTATCGCACCCATTTAAGCTTTATACATCCTTTCTAGAAGTTACCTTCAGGCAACCAGCACTTCATTTTTTCTTTTACGTTCTTCCAGTACCCTGCGGTAATCTGTCGGATAAATTTTGACGAATTTTGGCAGGGTCTCTTCCCACTCATCAAGCACCTTTTTAGCAACACGGCTCTGCGTGCTCTGAAAGTGTTCCTCAATCAAGTCCTTCAATTGTTGAACATCTTCGGGTTCTTCAACTGGCAGTAGATCAACAATACTTTTGTTGCAATGAATGGGAAACGTTTTATCCCGATCCAGAACATACGCCAGCCCTCCACTCATTCCGGCGGCAAAGTTTCTACCTGTGGAACCGAGAACCACAACTATTCCACCCGTCATGTATTCACAACCATGGTCCCCCACTCCTTCTATCACTGTCTGGGCTCCGCTGTTGCGCACGGCAAAACGCTCTCCCCCAATTCCTCGGAAAAAAGCTTTCCCTGAAACAGCACCGTAAAGAACCGTGTTTCCTATTAAAATATTTTCTTCCGGAACGAGAGTGGAGTCCTTTGGCGGATAAATAAATATTTTACCGCCCGACAAACCTTTTCCCACATAGTCGTTGGCATCACCGGCAAGACCAAAGGTTATTCCCGGCGCAAGAAAAGCCCCGAAACTCTGGCCGGCAGAACCCGTAAAACCAAACTGGATCGTATCCGCTGGCAATCCTTCTTCCCCATGTGCTTTAGAAACACGGTAACTGAGCATCGCCCCGGTAGCCCGGTCGGTATTAAGAATGGTGAAATCTCCGTAGACCTGGGTTTTCTTTTCGAGGGCCAACTGGCTTGTTTCTATCAGCTTATGATCCAGTGCATTATCCAGGTCTCCGCTTAAATCCTGGGTGCAAATATTTCTCAACGCCACCTTGTCATCCACATCAGGTTTAAATAAAATTTTACTCACATCCAGGCCACTTGCTTTCCAGTGGTCGACCACTTCTTCTCCTTCAAGCAGTTCTACTTTGCCAATCAGGTCAGCGAATTTTCTGATACCCAGTTGCGCCATGATTTCCCTGACTTCTTCCGCAATGAAGCGAAAGAAATTAACGACATAATCTGCCTTGCCGTCAAACTTTTCCCTGAGAGACGGGTTTTGTGTCGCAATCCCTACTGAACAGGTATTGAGATGGCATTTTCTCATCAATATGCAACCCATAGTAATCAGGGCCGTGGTGGAGAACCCGAATTCATCGGCACCCAAAATTCCGCCGATCACAACATCGCGTCCTGTTTTGAGTTGCCCGTCCACCTGAACGCGGATGCGCCCTCGAAGATCGTTGAGTATAAGAATCTGCTGTGTTTCAGAAAGCCCCAGTTCCCAGGGAAGCCCAGCGTGTTTGATCGAGGTCTGAGGCGAAGCTCCTGTTCCACCATCGTGTCCAGCGATCAGTACCCCTTCCGCACGTGCTTTGGAAACACCCGCCGCAATGGTACCCACACCCGCTTCTGCAACCAGTTTGACACTCACCCTGGCATCGGGGTTGGCATTATGAAGATCGAATATCAATTGCTGCAGATCTTCTATGGAGTAAATATCGTGATGGGGTGGAGGAGAAATCAAAGCCACACCCGGAGTGGAACTCCGTATCATAGCGATGTACTCGCTGACCTTATGCCCCGGCAATTGCCCTCCTTCACCAGGTTTAGCACCCTGGGCAATCTTGATTTGCATTTCATCGGCATTGGCCAGGTAAAAACTGTTCACCCCGAATCGTCCTGAGGCAACTTGCTTAATTTTACTGCGACGGTCATCCCCGTTCACATCTAAGGTATAACGGGCCGAATCCTCGCCGCCTTCACCGGTATTGCTTTTTCCACCCAGCCTGTTCATGGCAATCGCCAGTGTCTCATGGGCTTCGCGGGAAATCGAACCGATAGACATGGCGCCGGTACAAAAACGTTTGGTAATCTCTTCTACAGGCTCCACCTCTTCAATAGGTATCGGTGTAGTCTCTTTAAAATTAAAAAGTCCCCTTAAAGTGCACTGTCGGGTGCTTTCTTTATCGGCATGCTGGGAAAACTTTTTGAAGGTCGCATAATCATTGGAACGGGTGGCGTGTTGCAACAAGCCGATAGCATGCGGATTGAGCATATGTTTTTCTTCACCGCGGCGCCAATGGTAATCACCACCAAGATCCAGTTGCGAAAAAAGTTCACTACTAAAAGCCCTTTGATGCCTTGCTAAGGCCTCCTTAGCCAGTACATCGAGATTCGCTCCGCTCACCCTGGAGGGAGTTCCGGTAAAGAAACGTTCGATCACATCATCGTTTAATCCAACGGCTTCAAAAATCTGCGCACCGCGGTAACTTTGGATCGTGGAGATTCCCATTTTCGCAATGATTTTGAACAGGCCCTTTCTTGTTGCCTTGACAAAGTTATTGATCGCCGTGTCCATATCCTGCTTTTCGACATACATCGCCTCGTTTGCGATCTGCGCTACCGTTTCATAAGCCAGGTAAGGATAAACAGCCCCAGCACCATAACCAATCAACAAGGCGAAGTGCATCATCTCCCGGGCTTCGCCTGTTTCCACAATCAGTCCCACCCGAGTACGAGTTCCCTCACGCAAAAGGTGGTGGTGCAAACCAGCGGTAGCCAGGAGGCTAGGCAAAGTAGCGTGACCCGCATCGATTCCTTTATCAGATAGAACCAGAATGGTGGCACCTTCTTCGATAGCTTGCGAAGCTTTATGACATAACGAATCCAAAGCCCGTTCCACACCTTTTTCTCCTTCAGAGACAGGGAACAAGGTGGAAAGTACAACGGTCTTTAAATCTTCCTGGTCGAGGTTGCGGATTTTCTCCATTTCTTTCCCGCTAAGAATGGGATGCTCGACTTTTAATTTTCGGCAATGTTCAGGGCTCTCATCCAAAAGATTTCGCTCTTTTCCAAGTGTCGCTTCCATAGACATAACAAGTTCTTCTCGAATGGAGTCGATGGCCGGATTGGTCACTTGAGCAAAGAGTTGTTTGAAATAATGGAACAACAATTGCGGCTTTTGTGACAGAACCGCAAGCGGTGTGTCGTTACCCATCGAGCCGGTAGCTTCCTGTGCGGTTCCAACCATGGGAGCCATGATAAACTTGATATCTTCGACGGTATATCCAAACGCAGTCTGACGAGTCAAGAGGGAATCATAATCCGGCTCGAACTTGTAATCGGTCTCTGGCAAATCCTTGAGGTCAACCTGGTTTTCTTCTACCCATTTTTTATAAGGTTTTTGCGTTGCAATTTTGGCTTTCAATTCTTCATCAGAAATTATGCGGCCTTCATTAATATCGATGAGAAACATTTTCCCAGGCTGCAACCTTCCCTTGTAAACAATATCGGCTTCGTCCACCGGCACCACTCCCACTTCGGAGGCCATGATGACCAGCCCGTCTTTGGTCACATAATAACGAGACGGTCGCAAGCCATTCCGGTCCAACACGGCACCACAGGTTTCCCCATCGGTAAAAGCGATGGAGGCAGGACCATCCCAGGGTTCCATCATGGAAGCGTGGAATTCATAAAATCCGCTCTTGTCTTCGTCCATCGTCTCGTGTCCACTCCACGGTTCAGGAATCATCATCATCATGGCATGGGCTAAAGACCGGCCGGTCAGGAACAACATCTCCAATGCCTGGTCAAAATCCGCCGAATCACTGCCACCCGGAGCAATGACGGGAAGGATCATATTGATGTCTTTAAATAAAGGCGATTCAAACATCGACTCACGGGCACGCATCCAGTTCTGGTTTCCCCGAACCGTATTGATTTCGCCATTGTGTGCAATGTAACGGAAAGGCTGAGCTCGGCCCCAGGATGGAAATGTATTGGTACTGTACCGGGAATGGGCTAACGCCAAAGCCGAAACCATATCCGGGTCTTTAAGATCCAGATAATAGGTCTCCAGTTGCGGAGCCATCAACTGCCCCTTGTAAATCAGGGTCTTGCTGGAAAGACTGCAGGCATAAAAGTTTTCGTTATTATCATTGAGCCCGGCCCGACGCACTCCCCATGCAGTACGTTTACGAACACAATAAAGCCTTCGTTCAAAAGCTAACTGGTCTTTAATATCCGCTCCCGCACCAACAAAAATCTGTTTGATAACCGGCTCAACAGAACGGGCCGTCACCCCGATCGTTGTATTATCTACCGGAACATCCCGCCAACCCAGAAGTTCCAAACCCTCGGTGACAACCGCACGTTCCATGATTTGTTGGCCCTGTTCCGTATCCTTGCCTGAAGGAAGAAAAACATTTCCCACAGCATATCGCCCGGCCTCAGGCAACTTGATCCCGGCTTTTTCGCTCTGTTTTTGGAAAAACAGGTGCGGAATCTGGATGAGAATCCCGGCACCATCGCCTGTTGCTGAATCGGAACCACAGGCCCCGCGATGCTCCAGTTTTTTGAGGATTTCCAGTCCCTGGGTAATGATTTCATGGGACTTTTCACCCTTCATATTCATGACAAACCCCACCCCACAACTGTCTTTTTCGAAGGCGGGATCATAAAGTCCCTGTTTTTTTGGAAAAGCGGTCATATATTCCTTAACTCATTGAATTTAAAATGCCTTTTAACTCCCACAAACACCGAAAATTCAAAGATTTTCAATGCAGAAACTTCCTAAAAAGCAAAAGTCGTGCCTGTGGGAAACCCTTGATATTAATGGGTTTTACAGAAGAACTGATAAATAAATATAAATATTATACACAATAAAGTGTATTTTTTTAATAACTAGTGTAAATTATTGCGTCTAAGGCAAATAGGTGTTGAGAAGGTTTTTAACGCTATTATAATTGAAATGCTGGGTAAAGTGACGGATTTCCCACACATCTGCCATAAAAAGAGTTTTCCGCCACTCGGCGTGTGGCGGTTATATTCTTCCCTGGCCTTCCTGCCCCGAATGGGGTATCACGCTGGCGCTGGCCTTTAATTAGCTGTATTTATTTCTCAGATTAACGCTATAATGAGGGCGTTTCTTTTTCGATCTGGTTCATATAAGCACTATTTTGATGCCGTATTAAAGCATTCTGCCTCAGGTTGGAATTTTTAACTCCGCAAAGTTTTGAGCCAGGAAATATCATTTCCCTCATTTTTTAAGTAGTTATTGTTTGTTGAATGTTTGTATATTTTATAACCCATTAAGCCAGGCCCACAATGATCGTCGATGAAATAATGACCCGCAAGGTCATCACAATTAAATCTGGGGACACTCTTTACAACGCTCAGGGTTTGATGGTTAAGAACTCCATCCGCCATTTACCGGTCGTCCAGAAAAAACAGCTTGAGGGCATTATCACGGAAAGCGATATCCGCGGGGCCTTTGTTCAAAACAATAACGGTTCCTCCAAGGTAATGATTCTCGATCCGAAGAAAATGAAAGTTGCGGATTTTATGACCCGCGATCCACAAACCGTACAACCAGGCACCAACGTAGAGGACGCAGCCCTCTTGATTTACCAAAATAAGATTGGATCGCTTCCAGTTGTACAGGGCGATAAGTTGGTGGGTATCATTTCCATTCTGGATATGTTGGGATTGTTCATAGATTTGATGGGCATCATCCATTCGAGTTCCAGGGTGGATGTCATCATGGGGAAGGATCCCAAAAACTTTGAAGCCGTATCCAAGATCATCCATGACCACGGATTGAATATCATCAGTGTGGGCATGTCCTCCTACGCGAAAAATAAAAAGAAACAAGTCTATTTTTTTCGCCTGGACCTATGTGAGACAGCCTCTCTAGTCAAAAAACTGGAAAAAGCCGGATTCAAGGTACTAAACGCCATTGATTGAGGTCCGGTTTTTAGAATTTCCCTCTTCCTGATTCCAAGAAATTTCAATTCTGGCCTTTTAGGTTGGCACCCCTTAGCAGGGGAGGCAGATAGCCAAGGCTCATCAAGCCGAGAGCATCGTTGCTCGCAGATAGAGTTATTGCTCATCGGCCCCGCGCCTAGTGGTTGGAATTGTTTTTAATAAACTTTATAATACTTGAAGGATTCTTTAACTTTGAAAGGAAATTTTATAGTCATGCAACCTGAAAAACTCATTATCTTCGACACCACGTTGAGAGACGGAGAGCAATGCCCCGGCGCCAGCTTGAATATCAAGGAAAAACTTGAGATCGCCCGGCAACTAGCTCTGTTAAAAGTGGATGTGATCGAAGCGGGTTTTCCGGTTGCTTCTCCAGGAGACTTCGAAGCAGTCAAACAGATTGCCGAAGAAATTCACGGTTCGACCATTGCTGGTCTTTCGCGTGCGCTCGAAAAAGATATTGAGGCAACGGCCCGTGCTTTGGAAAAAGCCGAATCACCGCGTATTCACATTTTTCTATCTACCTCAAAAATCCATCGTGAGCATATGGTTGAAAAAGCCAAGGAAGAGATCATCGAAATGGGAGCGAAAGCCATCCGCTTTGCACGCAAATATTGCGACGATGTGGAATTCTCTCCCATGGACGCGACCAGAACGGAAAAGGATTTTCTCGCCGATGTCACACGTGAGGTTATCAGTGCCGGGGCCACAACAGTCAATATTCCCGACACAGTGGGATACACCGTTCCGGAAGAGTTTGCGGAGCTCATCCGCTATTTAAAAACAAATGTTCCTAATATCAACAAGGCCATTATCAGTGTGCATTGCCATAACGATCTCGGGCTCGCGGTTGCCAACTCTCTGTCTGCGGTACAGGCGGGGGCAAGGCAAGTGGAATGCACTATCAACGGCATTGGTGAACGGGCCGGAAACGCCGCCATGGAAGAAGTGGTCATGGCTATCAGAACTCGAAAAGATTTTTTTAGCCACGTGTATACAGGAATCGAAACCAAGCATATCCAGCCCTGTAGCAAACTGGTCAGCAGTTTGACCGGCTTCTTTGTGCAACGCAACAAAGCCATTGTGGGAAAAAACGCTTTCGCGCATGAGTCAGGCATCCATCAGCATGGGTTCCTTAAACGTAAGGATACCTTTGAGATCATGGACCCCAAAGATGTCGGCGGTGAAGAATCGGAACTGGTGATGGGCAAACATTCGGGGCGTAGTGCTCTCCTGCACAAGGTTCAAGAGTTGGGATACAACCTGGAACAGGATGAACTGGACGAGTTATTCAAGGAGTTCAAAGTTCTTGCGGATGAAAAAAAGGAAATCTTTGAGGACGATCTGCATACACTCATCCAGAAACAGAAGTTTTCGGAAGAACAGCTGAACACCTATGAACTGGGTTCCTTGCAATGCGGCTTTGAAACCGGAAAAGTGCCCCAGGCCACAGTGGTTCTGGTCAGCCGCGATGGGAATGAGCATTCTTCCAGCGCAAATGGCGATGGTCCGGTGGACGCGATTTATAACGCCATCGACAAGATCACAGGTCTTAGTTGCAAGCTTCTGGACTACCAGGTTATGTCCAAAACCACGGGACAGGATGCTCAAGGAGAAGTAACCGTTCGCGTTCAGCATGAAAAAAGGGAAGTATTAGGAAAGGGCGTGGGAGTCAACACGATAGAAGCCAGCGGAACCGCCTATTTGAACGCAATCAATAAATTTCTTATCAAATCAAAATCCGGACCGGTTGAAGGCAATGAATTGCCGGGGCCGTGACCGGCACCATTAGATAACTCCCCTTCCGTTTAATTCGGTAGGGGAGTTTCTTTTAAATATCCGGCACTGGAGGGTGCTATCTCCAAACGGGACACATTATTTGATCAGGCTACAGCCAGCGGGCCTTTCGAATTCAACGAATCGGTGGCGAATGTATTCGAAGATATGTTGGAACGCAGCGTTCCAATGTATCAGGAATGTCAGTCATTGGCAGTGCACTGGTGCGCTCAATTTGCCAAAGCGAACACCTCCGTCTACGATTTAGGCTGTTCCACGGGAACCCTGCTTCTTAAGCTGGCCAAATCGGTAGACAAAAATAAAGGAATTGCCCTATTTGGCATCGACAACTCTCAAGCCATGTTGGAAAAATCCAGAAAAACGTTCAGGGAATCACCGATCTCCTGCGAATTCATTGAAGCAGATTTAAATCATGACCTTTCCATTCAAAACGCATCAGTGGTAGTGATGAACTATACCCTGCAATTTGTTTTACCGGAAAACCGGGTTCTGCTTTTAAAAAATATCTATGAAGGATTATTGCCCGGAGGGTCCCTCGTTCTCATCGAAAAGATAAAAAGCGGTATTCCTGCGCTGGATCGTACTTTCATCGAATTTCACCATCAGTTTAAACGCGACCAGGGCTATTCCAATCTGGAGATATCCAAAAAACGCGAGGCCCTGGAAAATGTGCTCATTCCCTGGACGGTGGAGGAGAACCGGAACCTCATCAAAAAGGTGGGCTTCCCAACGGTTGACCTGTTTTTCAAATGGAACAACTTCGCTGGCTTTATTGCGTTAAGATAGAAACTATTGTATTCTTAGGAGCTGATTTTTCAGCTTGCAAACAGGCGATTACCAGCATAATCGAGGTTTTCTAATGCCGCATTACGATCACACATGCGAAAAATGTAAAAAAGATTTTGTCATTGAAATGAAAATGTCTGAAGTGGATAAGAAAAAGGTCTCCTGTCCGGAATGTGGGTCGAAAAAGGTTTCGCGCAACGTGACCAACAATACATTTTGGAGCGAAAGTATCGACCGCTACAACTACTCAAAAACACAAAACGATTAATTCATAAAAATATGCTTACCGAAGTCCTACCTGCTACAAAAAATTTTCCTGGACGATTTGGCGAACTGGTCCAATTCCCCTTACAACGAATTCATATTGAGTTGACCAACGTCTGTAACTTTGACTGCACCTTCTGTCCGAAACAGGAGATGACCCGTCATTACGAGTATATGGAATTTGAAAAAGTCTGCGGAATCATCGACGAAATCGCCGAATACAAGATGGCAGAAAAAATCACCTTTCACGTCATGGGCGAACCGTTCATGCATCCCCGGTTTTTCGAAATTCTCGAATATGCGGCGCAATTGGGAGTAAAGACAGGGATCACCACCAACGGCACTTACCTCGATGAAGAAATGGGAATAAAACTCGAGAAAGTTACCGCATCTCAAGTGAATATTTCATTACAGACCCCGGATGAAGAGTCTTTTAAAACCCGGAAATCCAGGCGGATGAAATTCGACGAATACCATAACCGGATTCTTGCATTCATCGGCACCTGTCTCAAACAGGAAAAACCGCCAAAAATTAAAGTGCATTTCCTGAACACTACCATCAAGACGGAAGTTCCTGGCGAAGACTGGAGTGTCGGCACCATGAGTGTCATTAACAACACCAAGGAACTTAGAAAAACGTTTCGTTATTGGGCAAATGAAGTCCACAAAATCTGCCCCCCCTTAAGCGAAGAACAGAAAGCTGCAGTAGAAAAGAAGATAAACAAACTCTCCTCCTTTAAATGGAACGTGGTGGAAGTCGCACCAAATATTTTTTTCGAAACATATATCCTGAACACCTGGGGCAATGCGTTTGCCGAGGGCGGCAATGTTGTCCCCTCTAAGACCGGCTATTGCAGTGCACTGAGTGACCACTTCGCCATTCTGGTCAGCGGCGACTTGATTTACTGCTGCGTCGATTTTGACGGAAAGACAGCAGCCGGGAACGT
>DODH01000138.1 GCA_003545625.1 Nitrospina sp. | reverse complement strand
ACGATTCTGTTCTTGATGTGTTTATCGACATTTTCGACTAAACACTTTAATGGCGAAACAGGGTTTCTTCGCCAGACCGGAAAGAATCGTGCAGATTCTCAACAACGTCAGTTCCACGTTTTTCCCCCTCAATTCGACCCGGTCAACCAGTAAAGACCTGGATGTCCGTATTGCCCGCGATACCTTAAACCAAGCCGGCACTCCTCAGGCAACCAAACGCGACATCCTGTTTAACTCGGTATTTATCAACACCAGAAAGGTGCCCAATCTGGAGGCCACAGGGCCTTTGTCCGCTTTCCGTGCGGTCGATGCCATTGCTCTGCTTTCCCGGCGGTTCGAGGCCAGAAAAATCTCCATTGTGGACGATCTGGGGAAAAAAGAGCGGTTCTCTCTGCTCAAGCTTCGCCAATTGGACGACCTTTCCACTTCCCTGAAGAGCCTCGGGCAAACGGTTGCCGATCTGTTTGGTGCTGATGCGCTGAACCCCAAAAACGCTTCCTCAACCCGATCCAAACTGGTGCAGGCGTTTGTGGGCAAGAATGCTCCCCGGGATTCCTTTCGCATTACTCCGGTACGTTTGTCAAAAGCGGCTACTTTGGCCTCCGATGAGCAATCCACTCCCTTGGGCACTCTGGGCCTGACAGGTAGTTTTTTCATCAATGGTGTGAAAATTACCGTCGAATCATCAGATACGCTGATTGACCTGAAAAACAAAATCAATTTTGGCGAAGACCATAACCGTAACGGGATTCTCGATAAAACGGAAGATGTGAACAATAACGGGACGCTGGATATCATTCAAACCGCGAATTCCGAGTTTGTTCCGGCCATATTTATCACTGAAGACCTTGATGGCGATGGCGAGCTCGACCCGGATGAAGATATCAATGATAACGACCAGTTGGATGGGGGCGTTGCGGAGACCAAGGTCCTTGCGCTGATTAAGGATAACCGGTTGGTCCTGGTTGGGTTGGCAGGCGGGCGCGACAAAATTGACTTGCTGGATAGTGACGATGTGCTTTTGAACCTCGGATTCTTTGAACTGAACTTTAAAGGGTTCCCGGTCCAGAAGGAATTCCAGTTCGATTCTGAAGACCAGGACCTTGAGGTCAACCTGATTCAGCAACCTCAAACCGCAAAAATCGAAATCGACGGGAAACCGGTGTTCAGTGATAGCAACGTCTTTTCGGGGGTGATCGAAGATACTGACCTGCTCATTAAGAGCGCATCGGAAAAGGCTGCCGAAATAAATATCTTCATTGACGCCGCAACATTTATTACCCAGATCAAAACCCTGTTTGATCAATTCAATGCCTCCATTTCCAAAATCAATAACCTTCTGAGTGCCTCCCGGACATTTAAGCGAGACGGGGACATTCAGGACATCCGTAACGACCTCACCCTCAAACCACAGGAAAGGGCGCGGGGGCTTGCTAAACGTAATGGAGATATAGATACGCTACGGGGTCGGCCGGGAAACCCCTTCGCGACAGGCATCAGGGTGGTCAATCCGGAGAAAAACAACCAGCAGGAAGTTGCGATCACCTCTGCCGTCCAGGCTGTCAAATCCGGAATAACCCGGGCTTTTCAAGGCAAAAATGAAAACCTTTTGCGGAGGCTGGGTTCCATAGGCGTCCGCACCTTGGCGGACAACACCTTTGTGCTGGACGAAAGAGAATTCCGGCGAGGTCTCGACTCCAACACGACGGAAATTTTTGACCTGTTCACCAATCCTGAAACTGGAATTCTGCCCAACCTGGCGGAAAGACTGAGCATCATTTTGCGGGATGAGCTGGGTGAGCTGGCCCTTGAGGAAAACGAAATTGTTGTGCAGGCGCGTTCGACAAGAATACGGGTAGAAAATTTTCGCAAGTTTACCGAAAACATCAATTTAGAAAAAACAATACAAACCCTTATCGCGGTGGCATGAGATTAAATTATGGAAAAACAAAAAACAGAAATTGTCAGGCTTCTCAAACATAAGAAGGAAACCTGCGCCCGGCTTCTCCAGAAAATGGGAGAGCAAATGGAAGCTGTGAACAATCAGGATGAATCCCGATTGGCAGTGATTATCGAGGACAAGGAAGGGTTGATCGCCGGACTCAATGATACAGACCAAAAGATTGCCGACCTGGCCTGTGATCTGGATGAAGCCACCCGGGAATCGCTGGTTGGTGAATTCGAAGAGTTGGGGCGTCGCATTGAAGCCGATTTGGAAAAAATTATCGAACAGGAAACCGTTTGTCAGGAAAAACTCAACATCGAGAGAAACGAAGTGCTGGAAAAGATCAAAGACGTGAAAAATGGGCAGGTGCTTTTAAAAGGTTATGGAACACCTCCAAGAATCAAACCAAAAATTTCAAACAACGTTTAACTGAAAGGAAAAGATTATGGATATTGCAATTGTTTCTACCAGCAGGATTTTTAAAACCTATCAGGGGCAAGCCCGCATAGCGGAGTTGAACAGCAAGAATCCGGTCAAACGGGTTCAAGGCCAACGCGACCGGGTCAGCATTTCGAACGCGGCCAGAGCGGCGTTGGCTTCACACACCCAGGGGCAGTCTCCAAAAGTAGAGACCAAGAATGTGGAAGCCTCGTTCGTGCAAACCCAGTTCGTGCAAACCGAGGAGGTTGGGGCGGGGGAAAATTTGGGAAAGGCACCCGAGCAAGCCGCAGTATAAAAGTTTTTCTAAATGAAACTTTGTGGGATGGGCGGTTTTGTTTTTTTAAACGCCTTAATTCTGCTACTATCCTGCCTTTGGTTTGAGAATATATTTTGCAGGATTCCCCTATGATTTGTGTCCCCATTATTGGGCCCTCCGTGTCCAAAGCTCAGGAACAGATCGCGTCCGCTTCGGCGGTTGCCGACATTTTGGAACTGCGTCTGGACTTGATAGATCCTCCCGACCTGAATATTTTGCTCGATTCGGCAAACCTGCCGGTCATCGTTACTAACCGCTCCAAACTTGATGGTGGACAATTTAAAGGTTCCGATGAAGACCGCCTGCAACCGCTTCGAGATGCCCTGAAAGCTGGAGCCGATTATGTGGATATTGAAGTTTCCACGCCCCGGGAATATTTGCAACCCTTCCTGGAAGAAGGGGACTCCGCAAGAATCATTCTTTCTTATCACGACTTTTCGCACACTCCCGAAGATTTCAATCCGCTGTATGAAGCCATGTGCGAAATGCCGGGAGATATCATCAAAATCGTTACCTACGCCAGGGACCTTGCAGACAACCTGAAAATGTTTGAACTGTTGCAACGGGCCAGACAAGAGAAGCAAAAGTTGATTGGTCTTTGCATGGGAGACCTGGGAGAAATCAGTCGCATCCTTTCCCCCCTGTTTGGCGGATTTCTGACCTTTGGCAGTCTTGAGACCGGGCAGGAGAGCGCCCCCGGTCAGATTCCTGCAAAAACCCTCAAAGATATTTATCGGATCAACACAGCCCGTCCTGATTTTAAGATCTATGGAGTCATTGGCAATCCGGTATCGAAAAGCCAGGGGTATCTGGTTCACAACCGGGCTTTCCAGGAAAAAGGAACTTCGGACATCTACGTTTCTTTTCTTGTCGATAATGTGGAAAAATTTTTCACCCGCTTTAAGGATTTTTTTAGTGGACTGAGTGTCACCATGCCCGCTAAGGAACAGATCATGCCCCTGTTGGACCGCATCGATGAAACGGCCGGAAAAATCGGCGCGGTCAATACGGTGGTGAAAGAAGGGTCTGACTGGGTAGGCTATAACACCGACTGCTCCGGCGCCATTTCAGCCCTCGAAGCCTGTACACCGCTAAAGGATAAAAATGTCCTGATCCTTGGTTCCGGAGGAACCGCGAAGGCCATCGGCTTTGGCGTGAAAGAAAAAGGCGGTCGGTTGACGGTCACGTATAAACACAACAAGGAAAGAGGGGAAGGCCTGGCAAGGGAACTGGACTGCGAACTGATACATGCGCGTGATGCGGGAACCCGTGACATAGATGTGTTGATCAATTGCTCACCGGCGGGCATGAGCCCAAATGTCAATGAAACCCCGTTTCCGGCAAAAGATCTCAAAGAAGGTATGGTGGTGTTCGACTCGGTTTACAATCCGTTAGAGACGAGACTTTTGCGTGAAGCCAAATCTGCCGGGTGCAAAGTGGTTCTCGGCAGTGAACTGTTTGTCAATCAGGCGGCCCGCCAGTTTGAACTCTGGACCGGTGAGTCCGCACCCATTGACATTATGCGGCAAGTGCTACTAGAAAAGTTACAGGGCTAGCCTTGGGGGCGGTAACGGGGCACGTTTGCGTCTACCACCTGCGACCAGGCATCGATGCCGCCGATCAGATTGTGAACGGTTTTGAATCCGCATTCGGTCAATTCCATGGCGGCCCTTTGCGAACGTTCTCCATAGTGGCAGATCACCACGATCTCTTCTTCAAAAATAAACTCCTGTTGTCGGTCAATGACCTCTGCCAGTGGAAAGTTTTCTGAACCCTCAATGGAAGCCAGTGAAAACTCCCAGGGTTCCCGAACATCGAGCAGAAAAATATCTTCTCCGTTATCCAGTTTCTTTTTTAGTGCAAGGGGCTGAAGTTGTTTGACGGAACTCATCGGCGTTTTTATTGAAAACCAATCAGCGGCCAGTAGACCAGAAGGAGGAAAACATAGCAAATCAGACCCAACAGGCTGAGGACACTTCCTGACCAGATCATATCCTTCAAGGTCAAGAACCTTGAGGAATAAGCCAACGCCGCGGCCGGGGTGGCGATGGGTAAAATAAAAGCAAAATTGCTGGGTAATAGCACTGTCATGGTGGCCACTACCGGATCGATACCATAAGCCGGTCCCATACTGATGGCAGTAGGCAGAAGGATGGCGATGACTGCTGAGTTGCTCATAAAAGTGGTGAACAGGGTGGACAACACCGCCATGACCAGTAG
>DODH01000240.1:5937-6160 GCA_003545625.1 Nitrospina sp. | reverse complement strand
CAAGGAATTATTGCGCATTAAAGACCGGCATGGACGGGAGTTCTGCTACGGCCCCACCCATGAGGAGGTCATCACCGATATCGTGAGAAGGGAAATCAAATCCTATCGCCAGCTCCCCATTTTGCTGTACCAGATTCAAACCAAGTTCCGCGATGAAGTCCGGCCCCGGTTCGGCATCATGCGCGGACGGGAATTCATGATGAAGGATGCTTACAGCTTTCAC
>DODH01000240.1:1641-5595 GCA_003545625.1 Nitrospina sp. | reverse complement strand
CTGATGAAAAAGACACCCAACACACCTATCACCAGATGGCAAAGGCCTATACAAAAATTTTCGACCGATGCGGACTGAAGTTCAAACAGGTTCAGGCCGACTCGGGGACCATTGGCGGGAGCTTTTCGCATGAGTTTGCGGTGCTCGCAGATTCCGGAGAAGATGAAATTGGTTTCTGCGAAACATGCGACTTTGCCTCAAATCTGGAGATGGCAGAATCAAAACCGCCTTCCCCCTCCGCACCTCCTTCCACACCACAGGATCTGAAAGAGGTGGAGACACCTGGGAAAAAATCGGTAAAGGAAGTAGCTGGATTCCTGAACCTTCCTGCTCAGCAAATCGTCAAAACCATTCTACTTGAAAATGAGAATGGACTGGTAACAGGACTGGTTCGCGGCGACCATGAAATCAATCTCGTCAAAATGAAAAACCTGATCGGTTGCGAGTGGCTACAACCGGCGGGAGAAAAAACCTTTTCCAAACACCCCGAACTGCATCGCGGATATATCGGACCCGTGGGGCTCGATCTTCCAGTTTATGCTGACCACGAAATTTCCGTGCTACATGATTTTGTAACCGGAGCCAACAAACCTTCCACCCATTTCACCGGCGTTCAAGTCCAGCGGGATCTAAAAATCGAAAAATTCGGCGATATCAGGACAGTCCAAGCCAAAGACCCCTGCCCGCGTTGCGAAGATGGAAAGTATCAAGTTAAACGCGGAATCGAAGTCGGCCACATTTTCATTCTTGGCACCAAATATTCTTCGGCTATGAAGGCCGTTTTTCTGGACCAGCACGGCAAGGAAAATGCACTGGTTATGGGGTGCTATGGAATCGGGGTCGGGCGCACCGCCGCCGCCGCCATCGAACAAAATAATGATGAGAGAGGAATTATCTGGCCTCGAAACCTGGCTCCCTTTCAAGTCATTATCATTCCGGTTAATTATTCCAATAGCGATTTGAAAAATGCCTGCGACACCCTATACAACCGGCTTCAGGAAACAGGCATCGAAACCCTTCTTGATGACAGGTCGGACCGGCTGGGTGGCAAACTGAAAGATGCCGACCTCATGGGCATTCCCCTGCAAATCATTATTGGCCCCAAAAGTCTTTCAGCCGGGCAGGTCGAGATCAAAATCCGCAAAACCAATGAGTCCAGCCTGCATCCCTACCCCCAGGTCATTGAAGATATCCCAAGTATTTTAAAAGACTTATAGGAAAACAAGTCGTCTTTAAGGCTTCCCAGTTTTCCCTTGAAATCAGACCTCAAGTTCTTGTACAATCCGGGTGATAATTGCAGGTCCTGCATCGTGGGCTTTGAGCCCACTTTTTTTTTACTTTTTTCAGGTAAATGCGGTGGAGAACCTCCGCTGGCAACTAGCAATATCTTTATTTTACCCTTGTAGGGCATGAAGGCAAATGAAGAGATACCACGCCCTCCCACGGGAGTGGGAGGTTTAGATGGCAAAAATCCCGATTGCCCAATCGGTCATGGATTTGATAGAGCCCGTCCTTGAAGCAGAAGGATTGGAACTGGTTGATGTTGAATATAAAAAAGAAGGGCCTAACTGGATTCTAAGAATATTTATCGACAAAGAAGGAGGTGTCACCGTTGCTGACTGCCAGAAGGTCAGCCACTTGACTGGTGATCTCATTGATGTCGAGGAAACCATCAAAATCCCCTTTAATCTGGAAGTCTCATCCCCCGGCTTGGACCGGTCTCTTAAACGGGAAAAAGATTTTTTGAAATTCAAGGGAAAGCGGATTCGCCTTCACAGCCTTTCCCCGATTGATAACAAAAGAAAGTTTACCGGCATCCTGGCTGATTTTAAAGATCAAATCATATTTATAGATTTGGATGGAAAGCCTTTTGAAATTCCGTTGAGCCAAGTGGCCAAAGCAAACTTAGTTATTGAAATTTAGGATAAGCACCATGAGCATGGAAACAATCAGCATTCTGGAACAGATAAGTCGAGATAAGGGAATCGACAAGGACATCCTGATTGACGCCTTGAAATCTGCAGTCGAGGTTGCCGCACGTAAAAGGTATCCTGCGGCCACTGAGTTGCAAAGCGAATTCAATGAGGCCACCGGTGAAGTTGAAATTTACCTGGAAAAAAAGGTAGTTGAAACCGTCGATCTGGCGGATGAACAAATCAGCCTGGAGGACGCTTCGGCATTTTCCGAGGATGTCCAGATCGGAGACCAGGTTCTGGTCCAGCAGCTTATGGGAGATTATGGGCGCACTGCGGCCCAGCTTGCCAAGCAGGTGATCATACAAAAAGTCCGCGAAGCGGAAATAGACCTGATTTATAACGAATACATCGATAGAAAAGGAGAATTGATCAACGGAATGGTTCACAGGATGGAACATGGGGACCTTGTCGTTGACCTGGGAAAAGCAGAAGGCGTTCTGCCGCGACGGGAACAGGTTTTCCGGGAAAGTTTCAATCGTGGAGAACGGATTCGGGCTTATATCCTGGATGTCCGGAAAACACCCAAGCATGCGTTGGTAATCCTTTCCCGCACCCATATCGGGTTGATCAAATGTTTATTCGAGATGGAGGTTCCCGAAATCAGCGAGGGAATGGTGGAAATCATGGGAGTGGTTCGGGAACCCAATGGTCGTACCAAAATTGCAGTGAGAACCAACGACCGGGAAATTGACGCAGTCGGCGCCTGTGTTGGTATGCGCGGAATGAGGGTCCAGTCCATTGTCCAGGAACTGCGTGGAGAAAAAATAGATATCGTCGAATTCTCCGAAGACCCGGAAACCTATATCAAAAACGCCTTGAGTCCGGCCAAGGTCGCTAGAATTGTTCTCAATCCTGAAGACAAACAAATGACGATCATCGTGGCCGAAGACCAAATGTCCCTGGCCATTGGAAAAAAAGGACAAAATGTGCGACTGGCCGCCAAGCTTGTTCGTTGGAAAGTAGATATCAAAGGCCCATCTGAAGGTTCGGAACTGGGTGCAGAACATGCCTTTTTAACCTCAGGCAAAACATCCACCGTGGATTTTCTGGATGACATTAAAAATACCAAAGGTTTGGGTGAAAAAGTGATGACCCTCCTTTTCAATGAGAACGTTGTCACCTATGAGGAGGCAATGAAGCGGGGAATAAAAGGTTTGATCCTGTTATCGGGCATTGGTCCTAAGAAGGCCGAAGCCCTGATGAATTTGGTGGAACCCCATATGAAGGAAGTAGAACTGGCACAGGAATCGGCTGAAAAGGAAACCCCTAAAGCATCCGAGCCGGATGAGACGGTACCAGAAACCATCGAAAGTGAACCTGTCGCGGACGAACCGGCTGAGGAGGAAGAAATCCCGATACAGGAATTAAAAGGAGTACCTCCTGAGGTCCTGCAAACTCTTATCAGTAACGGATTTGAAACTTTGGCCGAGCTTTCTGTTACCCCACTGGATGAGTTGCTCTCCATGGAAGGTATTGATGAGAAGATTGGCCGATCCATTCTGGAACAGGTCAAACAACGTCTGGAGAATATTGAAAATGCTTAAAATTCAAACCCTATCGGTCTCACTCTATCGAGACCAGAAAACTTTTCTCAAACCCGTGGACGGCTTATCGACTCCGGGTCATAAGAAAATGTTGTCTCATAACAGGAGGAAATTTGGCTAAGATTCGCATCAACAAACTGGCCTTGGAACTCAATATTCAGAATGATCAGATCATTGAGGCCCTGCAGAAACATGATATCGCTGTAAAAAACCATATGAGTTCCATTGATGGGGAAGCCACGGAATATATCCGCGACCTCTTTGCGCCCAAAATCGCTCCGAAAAAAGTGGCGAAAAAAGCCAAGGCGAAAATAAAAATCAAGGTTCCCTCCAAGGTAAAGGTCACAACCGCCAAAACCCAGGCTAAATCTACCGCCGCCAAAAAAGCCGCAAAAAAATCAGCCGGCAAAACCGAAAAAGCCTCAACCCCAAAA
>DODH01000240.1:0-1293 GCA_003545625.1 Nitrospina sp. | reverse complement strand
AAAGAAGAAAAAGCCAAGAAAGCACCGGAAGGTAAAATAGTAAAAAAACTCGGCCTCAAAATAATCAAAAAAGAAGAGAAACCTAAGCCTGTCGAGAAAAAACCGGCCCCGGCCCAAAAAGTTAAGCCCCCAGTTGCGAAAGTTAAACCCCCTGAGGTAACATTACCCCCCGTTGCTCCCACACCAACCCCAGAACCTAGCGTAGAAGAAGAAAAATTTGAACTGGTTCAAATTGGCGAAAACATTCCGGTACGGGAACTGGCAGAAAAATTGAAATGTGCTCCGAATGGAATCATTAAGGAATTAATGGTTTTTGGAATCCTGGCCAATATCAACCAAACTCTAAACTTTGACCTTGCCAGCAAGGTGGCAGATAAACTTGGGTTCGAGGTTGAACTTTTTATTGAAAAATCTGATCTGGATTTCACCGAAGAGGAACAGGACAACACCAAAGACCATGTTCCCAGAGCTCCGATTGTGACCATCATGGGCCATGTCGATCACGGCAAGACCTCCCTTCTGGATGCCATCCGCAAAACTGAGGTAACCAAATTTGAGGCCGGTGGAATCACTCAGCATATTGGTGCCTACCAAGCCCACATCAAGGGATCGCCCATCACTTTCCTCGACACACCGGGACACGAAGCCTTCACAGCCATGAGGGCCAGGGGTGCGCAGGTGACAGATATTGTCGTTCTGGTTGTGGCCGCCGATGACGGAATCAAACCGCAAACCAAGGAAGCGATTCACCACGCCGAAGCGGCGGGTGTTCCGATTCTTGTCGCTATCAACAAGATTGACAAACCGGACGCAAAACCCGATGAGGTCAAAAAAGCATTGGCCGACCTGGGCCTCCTGCCTGAAGATTGGGGCGGACAAACAATTTACGTGGAAGTCTCGGCGCTAAAGGGAACCGGCATTGACAACCTCCTTGAAAACCTGCTCCTGCAAGCAGAAATCATGGAACTGAAAGCAAACCCGTCGCTCCGCGGCAAAGGAGTAGTGATCGAATCCAAACTGGATAAAGGGCGCGGACCTCTCGCCACCCTGGTTGTCCAAAGCGGCACCTTGAGAGTCGGCGAACCTTTCATCGTTGGTTGCTATTTTGGCAAGATCCGGGCACTTCTTGATGACAAAGGCAAAAAAATTAAACAGGCCATTCCGGCCACTCCTGTAGAGGTAGTGGGTTTGCCGGATGTTCCGCAGCCCGGTGATCACTTCATGGTAGTTCGGGATGAAAAAAAGGCGCGGCAACTCAGTAATCTGAGACTGCAACAACAGCGGGAAATCCAA
>DODH01000276.1:8486-9132 GCA_003545625.1 Nitrospina sp. | reverse complement strand
GGTAGAGCAGAGGACTGAAAATCCTCGTGTCGGCGGTTCGATTCCGTCCCGTCCCACCACTTTAAAGCCTATAAATAAGGACTTTTGCGGGCATCCCTCGAAAAGTCCTTTTTTTTATCTCTGAAAATTTGTCCACGCCTGTTAGTTTACTTGACTTTACCCCCTCATCTGGACAAAATCTGGTCAAGGAGTCCCCTAAATGAACAGAAAATTAAAAAGTAAAGAACCTATTTTCAAGCTCAAGGTGTGAGATATGGTTGATAAAGATGCTCCTAAACCAGGGAAATTGAAATATTCCCAACAAGACCTTAGGAAAGCTGACTTAAAAGGCAAAGATTTTTATATGGCTGATCTGAGGGGAGCGGACCTTAGTGGGGCCAACCTGAGTGAATCAAATCTTATCGAAGCCGATCTGGGGGAGGCAAACCTCCAGGGAGCGGACTTTACAGGAGCCAACCTTGATGGAGCATTTTTGCGGGATGCAAATTTACGTGGCCCCAACCTGAGCTCTGTCACTAATATCTCCTGTGTAGACATTGAATCTGCTTATATCGATAAGGAAACGCAATTTCCAAAATCAATTAGAATAAAGTGGCGGTCAGATCGAGATTACGTCTGCATGGAAATACATAAAAGAGAAAAAAAG
>DODH01000276.1:0-8167 GCA_003545625.1 Nitrospina sp. | reverse complement strand
AAAAGATAAGGGAAGGCTTTTTGGCAACCGAAGGGAAAACAAAGATAGACGCGATGAAGAGGATAGAAGAGAGCTCCAGTCGAAAAAACCCAAACACAAAAAAGGTAAGAAAAAAACAAAAACTAATCGAAAAGAAATCCCTTGACCAGAATGATTTGTTCAAGGAAATTCGCGATGTTCTGGAAACCCACTCCTCCTGAACTCCCTCTTAAAAAACACCCGTTTTAACCAGAACTTTGCTACAACTTTCCCCGAGGATTGGAATCTAATAACAAACAGGCTCACTGGCCCGGCCAACGGTCGGTGGCAACTAACAATAGCTTAATTTGACAAGCAATAAGTTGTCTCGGTAAACGAGCCATTGCCCAATTGCCCTTGGAACTATAGGCTGATAACTATGGAACTACTTAAAGAAATTGACACCATTATTGAAGAAGTGAAAGACGAGGCGAACAACTTCAAGGCCGCCGAATCTCATGCTGAGGAAATCGAAGCGTTAAAGGAAATGCTGGATGCTTTGATGCGGGGTGCCCACCAGGTGCAGGAAAAAATAGACCAATATAACGACCGCCGGTACCGTTAATAATTTTTGCCGACGAGCCGCCGCCAGCGTGATACCCCATTCGGGGCATGAAGGCAAATGAAGAGCATAACTCGCTGGACCCAAAGGTCGATAGTCGTAAAGCAAGCAACTGCAATTACGCTTTTTACAAGTCCGCCAACTTTTCCTCGCCTATAAGGAGCTTAGAGACAACGTCCGAATAAATAGAGATTCCCTAAAAAAATCTCTTTCGTCAATTCAATTCCAACCTTTTCAAACTCGGCAGGCTCTGGTTTTTAGCGAGTTCATCGGCTTTTGTTATATCAATCTCGTTTCGGACCAGAATGAGCATCTCCAGGCTCTTCAGATTTTTCGACTGCAATAAAGCCTTCATTCCCTCGGTGGAAATGCGGTTATTATAAAGGTCCAGGGTTTTCAGGTTGGCAAACCGGGGTGAGTTGGCAATCGCCAGAGCCCCACGGTCGCTGATCTCGTTGGCACTCAAATCCATAAATGTCAGAGCAATGGAATTCCCCGATGCAGCCAGCGCCTCCACTCCTTCATCCCCTATCCGGTTCCGGGTCAGCTTAAGTTCCTTCAGGTTCTTCATATTGGGCGACTCGGCAATCATCCGTGCTCCGTGGGCAGAAATATCATTGCCCCACAAGGAAAGCTTCTCGGTATGTTTGAACGTTTCCGATTCGGCAAGAATCCGCACGCCTTCATCCCCCAACTTGTTTCCCTGCAAAGCCAGAGATTTCACATTTTTTAATTCAGGCATTTCAGCGAGAATCTTTATTCCCTTCACCCCGATCAATGACCGGTTCAAATTGACTTTTGTTCCATCCGGATCCAACCTCTCCTTGATATGAGCCGGAATGTCGGTGGGTGGCCCCCTTCGATGACCATAACTATGGCGCCCATGTTTACCGGCCTTTCCGCCCCCATGTTTTACTGACTCCTGGCTCATCTGCTTCCCCTCATGGGAGGAATGTTCTCCTTCCCCCATTGCTGGCAGAGACCAGATCAACCAACCCAACACCAAAACTCCCTGAACCACTTTTTTATGCATCAGCACGATAGAAATCTCCTTTTTATTTCGAAGCAACACAGCGAAACCCAATATAATTTTTTTTCTGGTCCGGAAACGCTTTACCACGAACCGCCGGGCGAGCCAGATCCTGGTTGGAATACCAGGATCCGCCTTTCATCACTTTAAATTTTTCGCCATAGAAATCGTTATCATATTCGTTACCCGAATAGGGTTGATACCAGTCCTCGGTCCACTCCCAGACATTCCCCGACATATCCATCACCCCATAAGGGCTGGCCCCCTCCGGAAACTTGCCTACCGGACTGGTGTTGCGGTAATTGTCACCCATTCCACGAATATTGGCGTTGAGAGCGTCCGGTTCGTTGCCCCAGGGATAATGCCGGGCATCGGTGCCCCGTGCCGCCTTTTCCCATTCCGCTTCTGTTGGCAGGCGTTTTTTCGCCCAGAGGCAATAATCCTTCGCTTGTCGCCAGGGAACACTCACCACCGGCTGGTTAGGATGATTCAATCGGGGATTTTCAAATTCACGCGGAGGCGGTTTGCCCGTCGCTTCCGTATATAACGCGTAATCACCCACAGTGACCTCATACTTGTCAATATGGAAAGCGGGCAAGGTCACCGTATGTGCCGGAGTCTCATCGCGATACCAGTCCAGGGACTCGGAATGAAACTGCCTCACCGCCCATTGAATATCTTCCTCGGAACTCCCCATAATAAAGGGGCCTTCGGGAACCAGGACGGTCTCCCCCGCGGATACTTTAAAAACCCCAAAGACACCCGAAAACAAAAAAGCAATCAGGAAAAACCTCACATAGTGAAATTTTTTTTCAAAACCCATTTTCATCTGCAGAGTACCTCCGCTCGTAACCTACAATAGCTTTTTACTGCTAGTTGCCACCACGACCAGTGGATGGAATCATTCCCGTCTTACGGGCGTATTCAAAAATATCCCCCGCTTCGATAATATCAATCACCTCACCCAGCGATTTCAGATCATAAGTTTTATTGCTGGACCGGTTGGTGATCGTATTCACATTCAAATCAATGATCAGGTCATCACCCGTTTTAATCTCTTCAACCAGGCGCGTGGCACATTCAAACGGAATGAAGAACCCACCATCCACCGAATTGCGGTAAAAAATGCGCGCATACGATTCCGCGATGACCGCCCGAACTCCGGCGATCTCCATACAGGCAGGAGCGTGCTCACGGGAGGACCCGCAACCAAAATTTTTTCCGCCAATGATGATGGAATATTTCGACTCACTCTGCCCATTTTCAGTAAAAGGGATGTTTCCCTCTGGCAGACCCGCCTGGTTAACCGGAACTCCTGATAAGGCAAATTGGCCGTAGTGCTTGCGCTCTTCAGGATCACTCAAACTGTACACCAGATGCTCAGCAGGAATGATCTGATCCGTATCAATATCATTCCCCAGGACATAAGCAATGCCTTCAATCACTTTATTCATTTATTTATTTGAAGATTTAATTATTGATAAATTCCGCGGGATTGGTAATGTGCCCAGTCAGGGCAGAAGCCGCCGCCGTGTAAGGCGAAGCCAGATAAACATAAGCCTGTTTGGATCCCATCCGGCCGGGGAAGTTCCGGTTGGTGGTCGAGATCACTACCTGGTTGTCCTTGGCCCGGCCGAAGGTGTCTTTGGGTCCTCCAAGACATGCCGCGCAAGAGGGATCACCCAGGTAGGCCCCGGCATTTTTAAAAATATCCATCAATGTTTCACCACCTATTTTTTCCTTATACAAATCCTGCTCCACTTCACGGGTCGCTGGCACAATGAAGGTGTCAATCTTCACTTTCTTGCCTTTCAGAAGCCGGGCCGCCGCCCTGAAATCGGTGATTTTACCACCCGTACAGGAACCGATATAAGCCCGATCGAGTTTCACATCCAGGCACTCGCTGACCTTGGCCTTGTTATCAGGAGAATGCGGTTTCGCCACAATCGGTTCCATCTCGCTGGCATTGTAGGTTTTCTTAAAAAAATACTGTGCATCGTCATCAGAACGGTAAATTTTATAAGGCGCATCGGTTCTCTGCCGGACATAGTCGAGGGTCACATCATCCGCTTCGATGATACCGTTTTTCCCGCCCGCTTCAATCGCCATGTTGCAGAGGGTCATCCGTTCTTCCATGGAAAGCTTCATGACCGCGTCACCCCGCCATTCCATTGCCCGATAGGTCGCCCCATCCACCCCGATATCGCCAATAACGGTGAGGATCACATCCTTGGCCATTACATGCTCGGGAAAAGTACCGATGAACTCAAAGCACATCGTTTCTGGAACCCTGACCCAGAGCTTTCCGGTACCCAGAATAAATGCTGCATCTGTATTGCCGATTCCGGTGGAAAACATGCCGAAGGCACCGGATGTGCTGGTGTGGGAGTCCGTGCCAAACAAAACGTCACCGGGCCGGTTGAATCCTTCCTGGGCCAGCGCAATGTGGCAGACTCCTTTATAATTATCGGTCCCGACATCAAAATAATGTGGCAGAGATTGCTCCTTCACAAACTGGCGAAGGATATCTATATTCCTGTTGGCATGGGTATCCTTGGTAAAAATAAAATGATCGGGAATGATCACCACCTTGTCCCGGTCCCATACTTTGGCGTTTTCGCCAAACTGCTTTTTAAAAATCGCGAAGGTACCCGGTCCGCAAACATCATGCGTCATCAGCACATCCGCGTTCACCCAGATATTGTCGCCTGGCTGAACCGACTCTTTACCCGCATGCGCGGCTAAAATCTTTTCTGTAATCGTCATCCCCATTAAACAAGTCCCTCACAAAGCGGATAATAAACCCGCAGATGGCTTCAGTTTCTCTTTTTAAGTTCCGAAAAGGTTATGAATAGGTAAGATACCATTGAAAACCACCAAACTATATAAAATTTTTATTTCACCGGTTTTTTCACGTAAAATGAACTTAACAGCCAGCCTTTTAAACAGTGCTAGCCTTTTAAACAGCCCGCTTGCCAAAAAATAAAATGATCGGACTCATCAAAGAAACCATCGACCGGTTGCGTTATAAAATTCCTCTACGCCCCAGGCAGATCCAGATCGAAATCACCAATCGTTGCAATATGGATTGTCCTATGTGCCAGAGGGAGGACCTCGGCATCGAACTGGAACATATGAGTTGGTCCCATTTCACCACCGTGGTGGATAAATTGGGCCAACACGAAGATATCACCCTGACCGGATGGGGGGAACCTTTCATCCACCCCCGCGTTTTCGACATGATCGCCTACTGCAAAGAACGCGGTCATAAAGTAATGGTCACTTCCAACGGCCTGTTCACCAAACCCTCAATGGTAGACGACATCTTAAACTCTGCTGTGGATACGGTCACCTTCTCCATCGACAGCGTTAACGGCAACGAAACCGTTACCGAGGGGCATACCAGCAACAAGGTCTATGAAAATATCGAAGCCGTGGTGAAAGGCAGAAAACCCGGAACCCTGGGGGTTAGACTGCAAGCCACCCTGCACATGGGCTGCGAAAACGATCTCTACGATGTCATCCGTTACGGAGCCCGGATCGGATGTGACATCATCAACGTGGGCCGGCTTGATCGACAGTTCCGGCCTAATTTAGAGCGTCCCGATTCCCAGCAAGAGCGGTTCATCTTCCTGAAAGCCGATGAAATTGCCCGGTCCTGCGGCATCCAGCTCGACTGGTTGCAATATTCGGTGTCCAGCGGATTGACCCGATTCGTTTACCGCCTGTTGAAGAAGAAGTTGCACCGATCAGGACAATACTGCCTGAAAACATTTGACTATGCCTACATCACCCGCGAAGGGGATGTGACCCCTTGCTGCCTCCTGCCCAATGCAAAAATGGGCAATCTCCTGCACGGTAGCCTGGGCAGTATCTGGAAGAATGAAAAGTTCGACCATTTCCGCGAAAACTACCGCAACACCTGCGGCACCTGCGATTTGTGGGTGATCGATCAAGTCCCTTCAGCCGAACCCTCAGTAGCTAAACCCACTAGTCTGCAAAACCCCCTGCTCGTTAAATAGCAAGTTGCCCTATAATGCCATCCTGATCTAGTCGAAGGATGGACCATGACAATAAAGAAAACATATCAAACCGAGCAAGGTGTTCCCGTCAAGGTATGGACCGAAGACCTCGATAAAAAAGCCGAAGAACAACTGCGCAATATTTCATCGCTGCCCATCATTCATCACCATGTTGCTGTCATGCCCGATGCGCATCTTGGCATCGGCTGTACGATCGGCTCTGTCATCCCCACCCTTAAAGCCATCATTCCATCAGCCGTCGGGGTCGATATCGGTTGCGGTATGATGGCGGCTAAAACCAATCTGCATGCCAAAGACCTGCCGGACAATTTATCAAAACTTCGCCATAGTATCGAAAGAACCATTCCGCTGGGGCCGGGCGCGCGCCATCAAAAAGATATGGAGTTGGGGAGAATCCAAAATCCGTTTATATCAAGAGCTGAAATCGATGTATTCCTCAAAGACGATGCCGAAAAACGGTTCCAGGTCAAAGTAAAAAAATGGCGGCAACAACTCGGTTCGCTCGGCGGTGGCAACCACTTCATTGAAATTTGCCTGGACGAAACCGACCGCATCTGGGTCATGCTACACAGCGGTTCACGGGGTATTGGCAACAAGATTGGCATGGCCTTCATCGAACGGGCGAAACAGGATATGCGCATCCATCATATCAACCTGCCCGATAAAAACCTCGCCTACCTGTCGGAAGGAACACAAAACTTCACGGACTATGTTCAAGCGGTAAGCTGGGCACAGGAATATGCCTCGCTGAACCGCAGGTTCATGATGACGCTCATCTTCGGCCAACTGGAACATTATCTCCCTCATATCCAGGTCGAGGAATCAGCCATCAACTGCCATCATAACTATGTCGAGAGGGAGAACCACTACGGGGAAGAGGTATGGGTCACCCGCAAGGGGGCCATCCGGGCAAGGGAAAATGATTGGGGAATCATTCCCGGCTCCATGGGAACCCGGTCCTATATCGTAAAAGGCAGGGGCAATGCCGAGTCCTTTCACTCCTGCTCCCACGGGGCGGGACGACGCATGAGCCGGAAACAGGCCTTTCACAATTTCAATATGCAGGACCTGGAAAATCAAACAAAAGGTGTCGAGATGTCACGGCGCAAAGCTATCATCGATGAGATACCTTCTGCCTACAAAAATATCGATGATGTGATGAGCAACCAGAAAGACCTGGTGGAAGTGGTGCACACCCTGAAACAAATCGTCAATATCAAAGGCGACTGATTTCAAGTTTGGCATCTGAAAAAAATACAAGTATCCCGATTCCACGCAACTTTATTATAGCTCTTTAACTATCAACGGGTTATCATCGAAAGTTAAATTTGATTCTTAGAAACTACCTTAATAGTAATGGCCGATTCCAAATTTAAAAACCAGCAGATCTTTATCGATAGACGCCCCATATGGATCGTGCTTTTTGACCGACTGCGCCGGTATATTGTCCTGGCTCTGTTTTTCGGTATTTTTGCGCTATTGTTGACGCAGGAAGGCCCCAGCGACCTGTCACCGGAAGGCTATAAAGTTCTCTGCCTCTTTTTTCTTTGCGTCAGTCTTTGGTCTACCAATCTCATTCCCCTGTCAATCACCAGCCTGCTGGCTATCGCGGCAGTTCCGCTTCTTGGAATCATGGATGCCTCCCAGGCTTATAGTTATTTTGGTAACAAAGCGGTTTTCTTTATACTGGGGGTCTTCATCCTGTCGGCATCCATGATCGCCTGCGGACTCAGCACCCGCATTTCCTTCTGGGTGATGGAACACTGGAGCGAAACGCCCGGACGGTTGGTCACTGCCACCTATTGCTTTGCGGGAATCAGCTCGTGCTTCATGTCCGAACACGCGGTGGCAGTCATCCTGTTTCCCATCATCCATGAAATCGTACAGTCCTTGAATTTAAAACGGGAAAACTCTGTCTTTGGTAAGTCCTTATATTTTGCTATGGCCTGGGGATGCATCATCGGAGGGGCCATGACCGTGCTCGGTGGCGGCAGAGTGCCCCTGGGCATAGAGATGCTGGAAAAAGCCACGGCCGGGCAACAAACCCTGGGAATTCTTAAATATACTCAGTTGAGTTTTCCGCTGGTGCTACTCTTGTTTGCGGGGGGGTGGCTGGCCTTGAAAATTATGTTTCCTCCAGATATCCATGACATCGAACCAGCTCGAAAAGCGTTGAAACAAAAATCGCTGGTCATGGGACGAGTAACCTTTCAGGAGAAGGGTATTGCCCTGGTGATGGGAGGCACGCTTTTTTGCTGGTTCGGGTATGGCGATCAGTTGGGCATCGCCAACATCGCCATCATTGCCATCGTTCTATTGTTCGTGCTGAACCTCATAACCTGGAAAATGGTGGAAGCTCACATCAACTGGGCCATTGTTCTAATGTACGGAGGCGCCATCTGCCTGGGCGAGGTCATGGCGGAATCGGGCGCGGCGTTATGGCTGGCTGAAAAACTGTTTTCGGGGCTGGTCGAATCGGGACTTGTTTTTCTACTGGTCATGGCGGTGTTGTCC
>DODH01000071.1:5396-14493 GCA_003545625.1 Nitrospina sp. | reverse complement strand
TTACCGGTGGGTGCAGTATAACCGGGCGATTGTCAACACCCGCGACGAACCCTTGTCGGACCCTAGCAAATACCGGCGCATACATCTTCTGGTTGGCGACTCCAACATGAGTGAGTTTGCGACCGCCATGAAGATGGGCACCACAACGCTCATGCTGGAAATCATGCAGTTGGGGGTCGCCAAACGGGAATGGATTCTTGCAGACTCAGTCCAATCTATGCGGTCCATTTCTCGCGACCCGGATTTCAAGTGGCGCGTGAAACTGGCTTCGGGAAATTCTTCTACCGCCCTGGAACTGCAATGGGATATTTTGAATACCTGCAAGGAACACCTGGCTGGAACGGACCGAGAGACGGACTGGATTCTGGAAGGTTGGGAATCGGTCTTGACCGATTTGCCTAAAGGACCGGAAGCCGTGATCGGCAGAGTGGACTGGGCCAGCAAATATTGGATGCTTAACGAGTTCAGAAACGAAGAAAACCTGGAATGGAACGACCCTTGGCTCAAAAGCCTGGACTTGGAGTACCATAACTTGAACAAGGAAACCGGCCTGTTCTGGGGATTGGAGGCCAATGGAGAGGGTTACAGGAAAACCACTGATGAGGCGGTCGAATTCTCAAAAGTAAATCCTCCAAGAGGGACCCGGGCACAGGGCCGGGG
The DNA here is from genome assembly GCA_003545625.1 of Nitrospina sp. The sequence goes on along the minus strand of DODH01000071.1, from coordinate 13,833 downwards.
CGAACTCATTAAACGGCTTATGAACCAGCATGCTCACATGGGTTATCTCATAGACTGGATTGGCTTTCGCCTGAGTAAAACAGACGAACCGTTCCTGATGCTCGATCCGTTCGTCTCCTACAAAGAAGAAATCATAGAGCACCTTAACCAGTTTGATCCCATGTGCGATCCCGAAAATGAAGAAAGCAGGGATATGAAAAACCCGGGAAGTCGGGAAAAAAAATCATATGAGTGATTGCCTGTTCTGTAAAATCAGCGAGGGCAGTGTTCCTTCTGATAAGGTTTATGAATCGGACACGTTGTTCGCGATTAATGATATCAATCCGCAGGCCCCTACGCATATTCTGATCATTCCCCGAATTCATCAGGACACTTTGCTGGATGTCGAGGAAAAGGACCATGTGCTGATGGGTTCGGTGATTAGTGTGGCGAATCAACTGGCAAAAGAAAAAGGACTCGATAAATCAGGATTTCGGTTGGTGGTCAATTGTGGAGCCGGTGCCGGGCAATCTGTGTTTCATATACATTTTCATCTTTTGGGTGGTCGAACCATGAACTGGCCGCCGGGCTAACCACTAGGCGTGGGGCCATTGGTATTTGCCACCGGGGGCTCTATGCCAGCAGGGAAAATTCATGATTACCGCAGAAAAATTATACGAAAAGCTTAAAGATATTCAGGTGGGCAATCCGGTTTGCCGGTTTACCCAGGAACATTGTGAGCTGTTGCTTCCCACCATAAGCAGGATTGAAGACCTCAAGCGCGAAAAGAATGCCATTATTCTCGTGCACAATTATGTTGCACCGCAAATTTTTTACAGTGTCGCCGACTACACTGGCGATTCGTATGGCCTTTCCAAAAACGCAAAAGAGTCTGATGCCGATGTTATCGTTTTTTCAGCGGTTCGCTTTATGGCGGAGACCGCCAAGATTCTCAATCCGGAAAAAACGGTGCTGGATCCCAACCCCAACGGCGGTTGCTCACTGGCCGATGGCATAACGGCGCAGGATGTTATCCGGCTCCGCAAAGAATTTCCCGGCTACACATTCGTCTGCTATATCAACACGACCGCCGAGGTGAAAGCCCAGTGTGACGTGTGCGTCACCTCTTCCAATGTTTACGCGATTATTGAAAAAATCCCGAACGACAAGATTTATTTTTTGCCCGACAAGCTTATGGGCGAAAACGTTATCAATCACCTTAAAGAAAAAGGCGTGAATAAAGATATCCGACTCTGGGATGGCACCTGCTACGTTCATGAGGAGTACCAGCCGGAAAGTATTGACCAGGTACGGAGAAACTTTGAAGGTGTGGAAATTCTCGTACACCCCGAGTGCAATTCTTCAGTGGTGGGTAAAGCCGATTATGTAGGAAGTACCAGCCAAATGCTCAACCATGTGCGTGAGTCGCAGCGGGACTCGTTCTTTTTGCTCACCGAGTGTGGGTTGACGGGTTTGTTGCAATCCGAATTTCCGGAAAAGACATTTGCCGGTAGCTGTACACTTTGCAAATATATGAAGTCCAATTCGTTGGAAGATATATTAAACGTGCTCGAAAACCCCAGTCCGCATAGCATCATCGAAATCGACCCGGAAACTCAGCGCCGTGCCCTCAATTGCGTTAACCAGATGTTCCGCTACGCAGATTGACCTCTCCCTCAGTGGATCCATGAATCGCCTCCTCTTTAGAAAAATTAACGGGAAACCCCTTGATTTTGCAATTGCTATAACCCTTTTTAAATAAAAGCTTATGGCCTTTTTCGCAGATGCCGTTAAGGATGTATAGGGCATGGAATAGCCCGACTTTAACCATCTTTTTGGTGGAGGGTAATTCAATGATCGGAGGCAGTGGAGGACTCGGTTCAACGATTCTCAGCAGTTTGTCCCAGCAGGTTTTTCAGCGTTTCCAGAAAGAGGATTCCAATCGTTCGGGCGGACTGGATCTCAACGAAGTTCAGAAAAAAATAGATGCGACAGGGAGCGGTCAAGATCTGCTGGACAATTTTGACTCCATCGATGCCGACCAGAGCGGCGGAAATCATGTTGGAACATGATGCGGAATGTATTGCAGTGACCAACCAAGGCGGGGTGTTAGTCGGGGTCGCGTGTTTTAAAAAATTAAACAGCTCAAGTTTGCAGCTGTAAAATCTAACCGTCAGAGCATTTCTTCGCTTAATATCTGTTTCCTGCTCAATACATTTTTTTTAGTATGATGGGAAGCAAAATAGCAAGCACGACCACAATTCCTATAAAAGTTTCCCAACTTTGAAACATACTTCTCTACTCCTTGGTAATAAGCCGGATTCTCAAAATAACCCTGGTCTGGCAGCCATCATCCCTTCGGGCCGATCATATTTTCGGGCCGCACTTTTTCGTCAAATTCCTCGGGCGTGAGCATATTCAAAGCCGCCGCCGCTTCTTTCAGCGTGCTGTTATCCTGATAGGCTTTTTTTGCCACTTTAGCGGCGTTGTCGTAACCGATATGCGGATTGAGAGCCGTGACCAGCATGAGTGAGCTTTTAAGATGTTTTTCGATTTGTGTTTTATTGGGTTCTATGCCGACCACACAGTGGTCGTTGAAAGACCGGCAGGAATCGGCAAGCAGGCGAATGGACTGAAGCAGATTGTAAATCATCACCGGTTTGAAAACATTGAGTTCAAAATTACCGGAGCATCCGCCTACATTGATAGCGGTGTCATTGCCAATCACCTGCGCCGCGACCATTGTCATTGCTTCAGACTGGGTGGGGTTGACCTTGCCTGGCATGATGGAGCTTCCCGGTTCATTGGCAGGTAAGACGATTTCCCCGATTCCACATCGGGGACCGGACCCTAGCCAGCGTATATCGTTGGCGATTTTCATGAGCGAACAGGCGATAGTTTTTAAAACGCCGCTGGTCTCAACAATGGCATCGTGCGCCGCGAGAGATTCAAATTTATTCGGTGCGGTGACGAACGGACATTGGGTGAGGTCGGCGATTTGCCTGGCGACTTTTACGGCGAAATCCTTGTGCGAGTTGAGGCCGGTCCCCACTGCGGTTCCGCCCAGCGCGATTTGATACATTCTGGGCATGCAACCATTAATACGGTCGAGCGCGTATTCCAACTGCGTGGTGTATCCGCTGAACTCCTGGCCCAGAGTAAGCGGGGTTGCGTCCATCAAATGGGTTCGGCCAATTTTTATGATATCTTGAAATTCGTTGGCTTTTTTTCGGAACGAGTCAGCCAAGGTCGATATCGAGGGGATGAGTGCGTCGCGAATGCGCTCCACCGCTGCGATATGCATTGCTGTGGGGAAGGTATCGTTGGAAGACTGACCCTTGTTAACATGGTCGTTGGGGTGCACCGGGTCTTTTGAGCCAATGGTCCCACCCGCTATCTCAATAGCCCGGTTAGCGATAACTTCGTTTGAGTTCATGTTGGATTGAGTTCCGCTACCGGTTTGCCAAACTCTCAGGGGAAAATGTTTATCCAGTTTTCCTTCGATCACTTCATCGGCGGCCTGGCATATCAAGTCTTTGATATTTTCAGGTAAGAGCCCCAGTTCAGCATTGACCATGGCCGAAGCCTTCTTCAATATGCCCATTCCCCGGATGATTTCGCGCGGCATGGTTTCGGTGCCGATATCAAAATGGATCAATGATCGCGCGGTTTGGGCTCCATAGTACCTGTTAGCCGGGACATCGATCTCTCCCATGCTGTCGGTTTCGGTCCGGGTACTCATAATACTCCTCCTCAGTTTGGAAAATGGTCTGCCGCTTCCGGCATTTTTTCTTCAATATAAGTTTTAAATTTTTTTAACAACCGTTGTTCGGCTTGGCGCACTGCCTCGCGAGTGACTCCCCTCTGGTCGCCAATTTCCTGGAGTGATAAAGGATCCTCGGAAAGAATGCGTTTTTCGAGAATTTCTATTTCGTTGGGATTCAACCCGCCTTTAAAATTTTCAATATTTTCATTGAGAATTTGTCGGAACTGCTGCAACTCTACATTTTCTTCGACAGATTTTCCGCCCTGTGAAAGGGTTTGTGCAGGAGTCATGGTGCTGTCGGGATGAGCCGGTGTGTCAATGGAAACATCCATCGCGCCGATGCTGGCGGAGACATCGATGACCTCTGTCTCTTCAACCCCAAACCGTTCGGCCAGCAGTTTGGTGGTAGGGTCAAACCCCTCTCGCTCCAGTTTTTCTTTTTCCTTTTTCAGGTTGAACAACAGTTTTCGCCGTGCGTTGGTGGTGCCCACCCTCACCAGTCGCCAGTTGTCGAGAATATGTTTCAGGATATACGACTTGATCCACCAGGTGGCATAGGTGGAAAGACGTACACCTCGAAAAGGATCGAAATTTTTAACTGCTTTCATCAGGCCAACATTGCCTTCTTGAATCAAGTCCATCAGGTTTTGCCATTCACGCTTGAACGTCATGGCGATTTTAATAACCAGCATCAGGTTGGCGGTGGTCAGTTTATAGGCGGATTCGAGGTCCCCGGTTTCTTTATAACGAATGGCCAACTCCTTTTCCTCTTCTTCCGTCAGGGCCGGATACTTACGGACTTCCTGAAGGTAAGCGTAAAAAGGATCGCGTGGGACCAGGGCCCCTTTTGTCCGGACCGCCGGCACCATGGGCTTATCTTGCTCCGGTTTATCTAATTCAAATGTAGTTTCATCGTTCATGGATCAGAATTTATCAATCAAATCTCACAAGTGGGTTTTATTTCCCACAGCTTGCTAAAATAATACTTCATTAGGATACCCCGTCCGCTTGCGGCAAGGTTGCTCGCACGCTTGTTCTGCTGACACTTGCCGGGTTGATATTCGGCTGGCAAAACTTTAAAATGAAGAAATGGTCCGTTTAGCATTATTTGGAATTGTCGTAATCCTGCTGATTCTTGTTGCGCGTGCGCTTTTTCCTGCAAAAAGCTCGTCCGCAGAACAAGAACCCACAGAAATGGTTATGGACCCCAACAACGGGGTGTATATCCCAAAATCTGAAGCGATCAAAAAAACCATCAATGACAAAGAATACTATTTTTCAAGCGAGCAAAGCGCTGAAGAATTCATAAACAAGCAAAAGTCCCCATAGAGGGAGCAAGCCGCAACCAACCCGATATTATATATTATAACAGAGGATTTGTCTTTAACTGGAGAAACAGGGAAATTGATTATGCGCTATAAAAAAGAACAGTTATTATTGGAGCACCTCATGAAGCGGGCAATTCCTGTTTTGATGATTTTGGTGCTGGTGGGTGCGTCTCCCGTATTTGCGGAGGAAAAATGCGAGTCGGTAGATAAAAAAAGTATCAAAATTGAGGGTTTTATTTCCAAATCTTATCGCAAGCAAAGAAAACAAGTCTTTCAGGAGTTTGGGGAAATCGGTTCCACACGTGTGGCTTTGAGGGTGTATCCCATGGGCGAGACCTCGAAAGTGATAGCGGTGGGGCGATGTGTTCCTGTTTATATTGCCCAGCATATCATCAAAAAATCCATGCAATACAGTACCGGTGTGGAGAGCCTGGTGCAACAGCAGTTTATCCATACCCATTGGATGGGTGTTGGAGTCACGATGTTTGATGAACCTTCACAACAGATCGTTTCTGCCGAGCAGGTTCAGCAACTGTTGCAGCAGGATCTTTCCGATGAGGAATTTCACAAATTATATCGTAAAATGTCGATCCCCAATGAGTTGACTCCCTATTTCGGCTTGCAGGTGCCAAATGTCAAAATCGCGACACCGAATTAATGCATTCCTGATCTTTATAGCGGTGATGATTTCGCCAGGCAGTGCCTTGGTAGGGGATGAAATAAAGCAATAATCTGTTATTTCCCTTTATAGAGCGCACAAGGTGTGGCTCCATTAATCTATATTTTTTCCCATATCCAAGGCAATTCTCCTTAACATTTTCGGATTGTCCGTCACAATTCCATCGACTCCCAGATTTATCAAACACCTTATTTTTTTCTCGTCATTAAAGGTCCAGCTGATAATTTTAATATAATTGGAAGTATTTTTTTTGTAGTTGTCTCGAATTCTAAAGTCCAGGGTTAAAATGTATTTGTAGACAAGCCATGGATCCTGGGTGAATGGTTCATGAATGCTGGGTGGAGCGAGGAATCCGATGCTCGCAAAGCTGTTTTTAAAATCCATGGCAGTGGGAACGGTTGTAAATCTGTGATAATTTGTTATTTCAACAGGTTCAAGTTCCTGGTCATAAGAAAATAAAAATTCATCAAATTTATTTCTTACCCGATTTAAAACTTCTTTATGCGGAGTCAATAAAATGAGTTGAAAACGGGGGGCAGGATGAATGGCACCCATAGTTTTCCTGATTTCTTCGAGTAGTACTGGGGCTAAATGGCTTTCATTCGCAGGGACCCTTAATTTTAATAGCAACACCTTGAGTTTAACTTGCGTGGTAGCCCATTCCATCAAATCCTGAAAGGTAGAAATATTTATATGAGTGTCTTTATCTTCACCGTACCAGAGGACAACCTTTCTGTCTCGGGTTAGGGATAGGTCAGCTATCAGAGAGTTGGCTCCATCGAGGGCTTTTTGAAATGCGGGAATGGTGTTTTCCGGAAATTTGGACCCTTTACGGGCGATCACCAAAAAATTATCCGAGGAATAAATAGAACCCATTCTTATGGGACATTTTGCTGTGCTGTCGCTACTGATGCCGTTTAAAAATATCAAAACCAGCCAAAAACATACGACAAACTTAATTCCCCTTTTCTTTTTATGTTCCATAAAAAGATCCGAAAAAAAAGTGATGGTGTGGATAAATTAAAGGTTTCAAAAACTATTATCTAATACTTTGTCTCCCCCACTATTCAGCATCAGGACTCCTTGCGCGAGTATTAGGGTAAAGGCAAATAATAAGCATAAATCGCTGGTGGTTAGGGGTCGCGACGAACGAGGCGCACCGCATGGGAAATGGTTTGGTCGTCCTTGCCGTACCAGTAGGCACACCCATTCATATAGAACAGGATTTGGGCTTCTTTACCACGGGTTGATGAGGTCCACGTGCAGTTTGCTGCTCCGGGGGGAAATATGGAGTCGAGATGAATGTCGCCACCTTTAAAATCCTTATTCAACTTTTCCTTATCATAAATGGATGACGCCTCATGAACGGTCGGGATGCGCCAGTCATCATATCCACCAAATTTTTTTTCGTTTATTTTTTTCAGGTATTCTTCCGTTTCTGTGTAAGAAACTTCTTTATCCATATCCAGTCGCGAGTCGTTTGACATCCAGGTGACGCTGGTCAGCGAATCGTAAATAGTTCCATCGTCTCTCTTCAAAAACCTTGATTTTTCGTTACCCATTCTATTTCTCTCCGTAATAACAGGGCTCCTTTTCCCGCTTTTAGGCAGCCGCATATCTTTAAGTTAAACCTATGGCTTTATTTTAACCGATGCACGGGTTATTTCAAAAACTCACTTGCCCATTAGATGTTTTCGCCTCCAGTTGAAAAGTTATAATTTAACAAAACTTGTCAACCGAAGTCGTGGTTTTTACACTATCTTTATAGTCAGTTTGCCTAAAAGGCAAGCCCCCCACGCCGAGTGGCCTAGTGGTAGAGGTCTTTGCGGCGGTCTTTGAACAGGTGGTTGTGGGGTGTGAGGAATTTATCGCGGGCTTTTTCCAGGTCGATTTCGACGGTTTGGACTTCTTCTTCGGTTTCGGATGCACGGACCAGAATATTTCCATCTGGGTCTACAATCTGGCTCTGACCTATAAATTTAAGAACTCCCATACGGTCTTCTGTTCCCACCCGGTCAGCGGTGACGGCAAAGACACGGTTCTCCAGGCAACGGGTAATCATAGCTTGCGGGCAATGGGTCAGGACGAGATTGGAGGGGTGAGCGATCAGGTCTGCTCCCATAAGGGCCAGAGTTCGGGCTGTTTCAGGAAAGCGCCAGTCGAAACAGATCATCACCCCTACTTTTGCGCCGGCGATATCAAAGACCTTGAGCGGCAGATTTCCCGGGTCGAAGCAGGCCTTTTCTGTATCAAAAAGATGGATCTTGCGGTATTTGCCAATATAACCGTTGGGGCCGGTGATGACGGCAGAATTGTAAACATAATTTTCGTCGATTTCAGCAAGACCAGCGATTATAAAAGTATTGGTTTTTTTTGCAAGGGCGGTCAGCGCGCTGGTGGTCGTCCCTCCAGGAACTTGTTCCGCGAAACTACGCGATTCTTCCCAATCTTTGAACTGGTATCCTGTCGCAAAAAGTTCCGGAAGAACAAACAGGTCGGCACTGTGCCCGTCAAGAAGCTCTTCGACCCGGTCGAGGCTTTGCTGAATATTTCCAAACACGGGGTTGTTTTGAACGAATCCTACTCTCATAGACATGTTATTTTACAGATAGTTATAGTTGATTTTTTTAACTGCAACAAATGCGGAACAAATTTTAGAGTTGGTTTCATTGGTTAACTCATAAA
>DODH01000071.1:4554-5060 GCA_003545625.1 Nitrospina sp. | reverse complement strand
GGTTAACTCATAAATTACTTTATAAAAATCGGATTATATATTTTCGACGGACTCAAAGGGAAAATTTTTCCCCGCATAAATCAGTCCACAGGATTTCAGTTTCTTGCAATTGGCACTTCCCCGGAAATCATCAAGCACCACTTCATAAAACATCCAAGACAAGGTATTATTACGGTATGACCAAACCAATCACATTCTTATTTGCACTCACTTTTCTGTTTCTCTTTTCTGGAAATGGTTTTGTCTATGGTGATGAACCAGAAGTGAAAAGGGAATACTGGGATAATGGGAAGTTGAGATTGGAAGGAAACTACAGAGATGGAAAATTAGACGGTCTTTCCACTTATTTTTATGAGAATGGAATTAAAATGTTTGAGGTTCATTTCAAATATGGAAAAAAAGATGGTCTTCAGACTCATTGGTATACAAACGGAAAGAAATGGTATGAACGGCACTATAAATATGGGAAAAAAGATGGTCTTGATACTGAATGGTATATTAATGGA
>DODH01000071.1:3852-4147 GCA_003545625.1 Nitrospina sp. | reverse complement strand
TTTGCACGACATTACAAAGATGGGAAACGAGATGGTCTTTATACCTCTTGGCGCGAAAACGGAAAGAAATGGTATGAAATAATTTTCAAGGATGGAAAAAAAGATGGTCTTATGACTGAGTACTATGGGGATGGAAGAAAATGGTATGAAGTTATTTTCAAGGATGGAAAAAAAGATGGTCTTATGACCGAATACTATGGGGATGGAAGAAAACGGTCTAAGGGGAATTACAAAGATGGGAAACGAGATGGCCTTTCCACTTATTGGTACGAAAATGGAAAGAAATGGTATGAAC
>DODH01000071.1:0-3515 GCA_003545625.1 Nitrospina sp. | reverse complement strand
CATTACAAAGATGGGGAGAAAGAGGGTCTTGATGCTGAATGGTACGAAAACGGGAAGAAATGGTATGAAGTTTTTTTCAAAGATGGGGAAAAGGATGGTCTTGGTACTGAGTGGTATGAAAACGGGAAGAAAAGAATGGAGAAACATTACAAAAGCGGATTAAAAGAAGGACGCTGGACTGAATGGTCAAAAGATGGGAAGAAAACATATGAGAAATATTTCAAAGACGGGAATGAAGAATAGTTTCTTTGGGTTTTTCTAAACGCCTCACAACTCGCAATCTCAACGGTCATCCTTCCTTGCGCATCGCAATAAAAACACCACAGGGGCTGAGTTGATTTACAACTGCAATATAGAGGTTAGGTCAACCGGGAAGTTTTGTGTCTCAGCAGATGGTCAATGAGCGTCAGGGCGACCATAGCTTCGGCAATAGGAACGGCCCTGGGGGCAACACATGGGTCGTGACGGCCTTCAACACGAATTTCAGATTTTTTTCCTTTTTGGGTAATGGTTTCCTGTGCTTTGTTGATGGATGAAGTGGGTTTCACAACCAGTTTGACCACGATATCCATGCCATTGGAAATTCCGCCAAGAATTCCCCCGGCGTTATTGGTTTGGGTCGTCACCTTCTTGTTTTTCATGACGATGATATCGTTGCACTCTGACCCGGTCATGGCGGCGGTTTGGAATCCTGCTCCTATTTCCACGCCTTTTACTGCAGGGATACTCATGACTGCCTTGGCCAGGTCGGCATCCAGTTTATCGAAGACCGGTTCACCCAACCCGGCAGGCACTCCCTGGGCAACCACTTCGACTATGCCTCCCAGTGAGTCGCCGTTTTTACGCGCCTGCATGATGGCTGTCACCATTTTTTTTGCCGTTTTTGCATCTGGGCAACGCACGATATTTTTTTCTATTTCCTTGAAGTTAATGGTTTCTGCTACATGATGTCCGATCTGCCGGGTGAACCCGGTGATGGTGATTTTATCCCGGGCCAAAAGTTTTTTGGCAATGGCTCCGGCGGCGACTCTGCCGACCGTTTCCCTGGCACTGGCTCGTCCACCACCCCGGTAATCTCGAAACCCGTATTTCACGTCATAGGTGTAATCTGCGTGACCGGGACGGTACAGGTGTTTAATCAATTCATATTTTGAGGAATCGGCATCCTTGTTATCCACCCACATGGAAATGGGTGTTCCTGTGGTCTTGCCCTTAAAGATGCCGGACATAATTTGGATCTGGTCACCTTCCTTACGGGTTGTGGTGACTTTGCTTTGGCCGGTTCGCCGTCGGTCCAAATCTTTTTGAATATCAGATTCTTTAAGGGGCAAACCTGCAGGACAACCTTCTACCACCACGCCAATTCCACCACCATGAGACTCGCCCCAGGTAGTAATTTTAAAAAGTTTTCCTATAGAACTGCCAGCCATAAATTTAGGGGTCGAATGTAACGAATTCTGCCGGGATATTCCCGGGAATCAGGACATTCCATCGAGTGTTAAGGGTGTTAAAGCTTTGAAAAATAAGATTATATGATCAGGCGGGGGTGTGAGCGCCAAGGCCTTTAGACCTCTGGTAAGTGGGTCTATGCGAATGAGGTGAGGATTTTACCTTTAAAATCCCGTTTCAGGATTCCTTCTCTTCTTCAACTTTTGCATGATTGTCCACCAGTTGTCTCAGTTCCTTACCGGCTTTAAAAAAAGGCACTTTTTTAGAAGGAACTTCCACTTTTTGTCCTGATTTTGGATTACGTCCAGTCCTGGCATTTCTTTGCCGGATGCGGAAACTTCCAAACCCTCTCAGTTCAACTTTTTTTCCTTCGGCCAATGATTCGGTAATACTTGAAAAAACAGTATTTACCACAACCTCGGTCTGTTTTTTTGTCAGGTGGATCTGATTTGCTACTCTTTCAACAAGTTCTGCTTTAGTCATTAAAAAGTTCCCCCCACCGGTAAACAATTTAACTGCCGCTTTGAAAAAGAATTCGGGGAATTATATCATTCACTGGAATTAAGTCAAGCCCAATATTTTAATGGGTTTACCCGTTTTCAAAGCCTGGTTTTGGTGCCCTGAAAAGTTTCTTTCGGGAGGCTGGTACAACGGAGTTCCATAACTTTTACAAGGGGAGCGGAATTTGATTTATTTTGCCGGGAAAGTCTTATAACTACTTGTTTTATTGTGGAAACCAGACATATTGCAGGCGGGGAAGTGATGCAGGCATTAAGGTTGCGGCAAGCCTGCTGGGAAGTGAGCTCTGGAGAAGCCAGTCGAAAAAGGGCGTTTTTTCTTTTTCTTCAATAACTTTAGGTCTTCCTTCGACACCGATTTTTTTTGCCAGGAGTTCGATGGTTTTTTCGAGTCCGCCCATTTCATCTACCAGTTTTAACGTGAGGGCCTGCTGGCCGGTCATTATCCTTCCATCGGCAATCTCATTGACCTCCGACACGGGCAGTCCCCGGCCTTTAGCAACGGCCTGAACAAATTGCTGGTGCACATCGTCCACGACACTTTGCAATAGTTTTCGCTCTTCCGGTTTCATGCCCCGCAGGGGGGAACCTACATCCTTGTATTTGCCGCTCTTAATGATAATCGGCTTAACGCCGATTTTATCAGTTAGTTCCTCGATATTGCTAAAAGCCATCACTGCCGCTATGCTCCCCGTCAGGGTACCGGGATTTGCCAGAACGTAATTGGCCGCGCAGGCAATATAATATCCACCCGAGGCCGCTACCGTTCCCATGGAGGCATAAACCGTTTTATGATCGGCCTTCAGTTTCATGATCTCGTTATAAATCTCCTGCGCCGGGGCAACCGCTCCCCCTGGAGAATCAATACGCAGGACGATACCCCGCACATTCGGATTATGGCGATAGTTGGAGAGCTGGCGGACAATGTTTTGGGAATCCATGAGCATTCCCTGAATGCGGACCAGGGCGATTTCTCCGGAAGGGGATTTCCAGCGATCCGGTAACAAAGCAGAGCCGACGGCTAGCAGAACCATCACGGCAAGGAGTCCGGCTGAAAACCGTAAAAATGATCGCAAGAAGGGTCTTTGGGGTTTATTTTGGGGTTCCATAAGTCAGGACTCTGGACCCTTTCGGGTCCAGAGTTTCAGATTTTATTCTTCTTCTTTAAAGTTTTCCAGGTCCACCTGTTCTTTTTCGATTGCCGAAATGTCGAGGTTTTCCTTATAGGCTTTAATGCTTAAAGCGATCTTTTTATTAGTGGTATCCACTTTAATCACTTTTGCCTTGATATCATCGTCCACCTTCACTGCAGACTCAGGATCGGAGATCTTTTCCGAGCTGAGCTGTGAAACATGGATCAGGCCTTCTAATCCGTCGCCAAATTCTGCGAACGCGCCGAATCCGGTCACCTTGATGATCTTGCCATCGACTTCAGTGCCGATGGGATAGTTGGCCGCGATATCATCCCAGGGATCAGGCTGCAATTGTTTGACCCCAAGGGAAATCCGGCAGTTATCCTTGTCGATGCTCAGCACCGTAGAGGTGATT
>DODH01000146.1 GCA_003545625.1 Nitrospina sp. | reverse complement strand
GTGAGTCCAGTAGCGGATGGTGATACGCTTGTAGTTGATGATGATATCTGGATGATGGTTATTATCTTCCGCCGCTGCGGCAATCTTACCCACAAAAGCGATCCCCTCCATGAACTTGGAGGCATGGTGGACTCTCTCAATGAAAGCCACACCTTTTTCGTTTTTGCCGGTTTTCCATTCCGGTGCCATCTCTTTTAACTTGTTTTCCAGTTCCTGCTCGGTCAGGGCGATCTTCTCTACCATTTTTCAGGCTCCATAAATTTGTATCCCGGCACAGGCGGGATTAAGTAATTATACGAGTTTGTCCAGTTTTTTCCGCAGGGTGGTTTCGTGCGTCTTGTAAACAAAACTTTCCTCTCCATTGGCGCACCACCGGAATACGTTCCTTATAGGATGCAAACAGGACCGGATCGGATTCGATATCTATCAGCTTCAAGGTCGCGGGATAATCGTTGAGCACACACTCAATGATTGCCTTCGCATCATCACAAAGGCAGCAATCTTTTTTGGTCAGAATTTATATGTTAATAGTCATCGGGTATTTTTTGGCTCACTTCCCGGTCACATCGAATGAGTCATTGTTGTTACTTTGCCCCAGATAATGAGGAAGGTGAAAAGCAGGATGAATCCAACCAGAAACATCATGGCCAAGGGCCGTTTTTTCCAGTATCTTTCCTTGTTTTGATCAACGAAGGGGATGGAGACCAGGAACAGCACAGTTAATGCTGGAGCAACAATCAGTAAAGGAACCCATAAGTTTTCTAACGCATAAACCCAGACGAACTGCCAAGGCGGTTTGGTCACTTCCATTCCCAGCACCGGTTCTTCTCCCAGCGGCGGGGCGATGGTGAGCGCTAACAGGCAGATCAACAAGAACACTCCGGCTCCCGCTCTTTGGAGGTAGGCCATGTGCCGGGTAAAAGGCATGCTTTCACTTTTCTCTGGTGATTCAGGCAAAGGCGACAGCTTGTGATATTTAACGTAGAACAAATGTAGACCCACCATCAACAGGGTGATAATCGGTAGCAAAGATATATGGGCCATATAAATCCGGTTTAACAGCGGAACTCCCTGCGCAAATTCTTCGGTCAGAGGCAGACCGAAAATCCCCATTTGCTCCGCCACCCAGAGAAAATGTGCCAACGCTTCATAGGCTTCCTGGTCCCATTTCATCACCGTGCCGGTAAACAACAAGGTCACCATCAGCAACATCAGGCCAATTCCTATAAGCCAGTTTATTTCACGAGGATTTTTATAGGATGCGGTAAAAAAGACCCGAATCACGTGCAGAGTCATAGTCACGGTCAGAACTTCCGCCGCCCAGAAGTGAATGCCCCGCAAGTACCAGCCCAGATAAACCTGATCGACCAGGTAATGTACACTTCGGTTGGCACGTTCCGGGTCGGGCACAAAAAACTGTGCCAGCAAAATTCCACTGAGGACCAAAACCGTAAAGGCCGTAAGCGTCATTCCTCCCAAGGAGTATTTTATGGAGTTGGCATGTTCGGAAATATCGTACTCAAGCAGATGAAGGCCTAAGCGGTCTTGCAGAATTTTTGAAAGTCCGTTAGCCATTAAGCCATTATTCTCCCAGTCGCAGAAACGTAAAACCGGCAAAAACTAGCCCGGCAAACAAAGTGATGCCGACAGCTGTCCCGAATCCTTTACTGGATGATGAAACCAGTTCATGATGAGAAAGCTCAATCTGAGGCTCTTGATGCCCTGCATGTTCGCCTCCCTCCATTTTCATATCACCCATTGGCATGGGGGATACTAATTCGTCTGCGGTAAACAGGTCGGTAGGAGAAAATACATTATCGAAGTTATCACCAGCAGGTTCCGCAAGCGGGTCATTCTCTTTGACGGAGTATATGGAGTCCATTGCCGCAACGTCCTTTTTTTCCTCAGGCTTGTGGCCTCCACCTTGGGCAAAAGTTTCCTGAACTGGAAACAGGAAGAGGAGAAAAATTATCGATAAAAGACGGAAAGGTTGCATGCTTAACTCCCGAGCACCATTTGGGAAAAAGCTTCCAGGGTTTCGTCGTTAGCCCAGTCACGCGGACCAATCGCTTTATGGACAATGAGGCCTTCCCTGTTGACGATAAAGGTTTCCGGAACGCCGGTGGTCTTATAAACTTTTTTAGCGACTTCGCTATCAGGGTCGAGCAATACCGGAAATGTTAAATTAAATTTTTTCATGAATGGCTCAATCAGGCTCTGATCTTTATCTACACTTATAGTAAGCATCTCGAAGCCGAAGTCTTTATATTTGCGGTACAGTTTTTCCATCGAAGGCATTTCCACTTCGCAGGTTCCACACCAGGTGGCCCAGAAATTGATGAACACCACTTTGCCGCGATAATCGGAAAGCTTCACCATCCCCCCTACCAGCGAAGGCAGTTCAAATTGGGGAGATAAAAACGCCTCTGCCGGATATTCGGTCTCAAAGGGTTTTAACTCCACCTTGTTGAGCGACACCACGAATACCGACAACAACGCCGCAACCAAAAAGGTGTAAGGAATATAAATACTAATGGGTTTATCCTGGACTACGTTTTCCATAATCGATTTCAAGTTCTTCGAAAAGGCCGGTAAAACTTTTTGTCCACGGCAATTACAATTTCGTCCAGGGTTTTTCCCTGGTTATATAATTCGTACGCGTAAAACACTTCTCCCAGGCAGATATCGCATTTGGAGCCGTGCTTGTTGGTGTAGCAGGTCAACAGGGTTTTATGCTGGTGTTTCTTTTTGCAGTAGCAGTAACAAAACAGGCTGTCGATAACCTTGGGAATTTCCGCGGCGATTCGGTAGGCTTGTGCCACCCGCCCCGTAAACACGGCATCGGACATAATCGGACGGGTTTCAATCAAAAAACCCGTTGCCGGAGCCACAGGCTGAGCCTTCGGTTTGGTCCCGACATAAACACCTGCCACAATCACGCAGACCAGAACCCCCAACGCAATGGATGAAAGTCGCTTTTTACTCATTTTGGCAGATGATTTCTTGCCGGATTTTTTTTTGCCCATAGTTCCGAGATGCGTTCTTGATGATGTGGTTAGCTATAGATTATATGGACTGCCGAGCTCCAATTCAACTCAATTTCCGGCTATTCGTCGGGGGGAATTTGTCACCCCCGCTTAACAATACCCACACAGTCAGGTGCGTTCCATGTAGGATGAGGCTTTGACCAGATGGTCGGAGTTTTTCCATTGCAACTTATCCTGGGGAACGAGGAAGTCGCCCTCAGCATTACGGAAGGGGCGCCATTCCCTATCCAGATAGACCTCGTTGGGTCTGAATCTTGCTTTGTAGACCAAGGACGAATTTTCTGCAATATAATAACCGAGATAAAAATATTTGATCCGGTTTTGCAGGGCATATTCCATTTGCTTTAATACGCTGAAGGTTCCCAAGCTCATTTTGTTGTCGGGAACCTGATAAAAAGTGTATATGGCAGAAAAAGACTGGGAAGTTTTGTCTGCCAGTGCAACCCCAAGGAGCTTTCCATCAAGGTAATATTCGAATTCAATTCCGAAGGGTGTGTTGACATAAAAGGACAGCCTGAAGTTTTGTTTGTCTTCCACATCATCCTGTAGGGAAAAAAACCTTTTCTTGTGAGTGAGGTAAAGCTGGAACTTCTCTTCAGTATATCTGGGATCGCCGATCCTAACCTCAACATCCTTGCAGGAACTCAAAGCCCGTTTCTGGTTCCGGGTTGGCTTGAACTCATCGGTCCGCACACGGATAGGAATGCACTGGTAGCAGTCCTGGCACCGGGGACGGAAAAAATAATCTCCGAAATGACGCATGCCATGAGCCAGCAGGTATTCGAACTCTACCTCAGAGACATCCTCAAGCAGGTATTCCTCGAACAGGGATTTCCGGTCTTTAAAATACCCGCATTGAAATGATCTTGAATCGATAAAATGGGCTAACATATTCACCTTCCCCCGTCAGACAGAGGGAAACCCTCAAAATTACACATCGTATGATCCTGATATTTTATATTATTTTTCATCCAGATGACATAGGCGGTTTGAAATTCTACCCATTTTGTGCTTAACTTTCCCCGCACTTTGCTTATGGAGATAGACCGGTTTGAAGGTATCAATCATCGTTCCTACCCTCAATGAAGAGTTGGTTCTGGAAAAAACTCTGACACAATTCCAGCAGCTTTCTCCTCACGAGTTGATCGTCAGCGATGGAGGGAGTGACGATGACACCCGCAATATTGCCGGCAGGTTTAGCCACCGTGTCATCACAGGCTCCGCAGGTCGCGCCTTGCAAATGAACGTCGGTGCCGATGAAGCCACCGGGGATATCCTGCTTTTTTTACATGCCGACAGCCGAATCGAGCCTGAAAGTTACCGGAAAATGCAGCAGTGCATGCAAAATCCTAAATGGATTGGCGGCGCCTTCACGCTCTGTATAGAATCCGGTAAATGGTCGCTCAAATTAATTGCCCTGCTAGCGAACATCCGCTCCAAATATTTTGGCCTCGCTTATGGAGATCAAGGATTCTTTGTCCGCAAAGAAGTTTTCAAAGACATGAATGGCTTCTCGCCCCTTCCCATTTGCGAGGATCTCGATTTCTACCATCGCCTGAGAAAAAAGGGGCCGGTTATTCTTTTAAAAGAAAAGGCGCATACTTCCCCAAGGCGCTGGATCAAGGGAGGAATACTTTTCACCACAGCCCGGAATACCCTCATCGCTGTCTTGTTCGGACTGGGGTTCCCGCCACACATGCTGACTAAATGGTATCTCGCCATCCGCTAACCGGCGAGCCGCCAAACCGAGTGAGGGCTAGATGACCTCGGTGAATACCAGGATCATCCAGATTACCAGAACGACATTGAAGACCACCCCAACATGAAAAAAAATATTGAAGAACCGGCTGTAAGTATATTTATAATCTTGTTTTGTTTCGCTCATGGTTCAGTCCATCACCAGGGTGGTTAAACGTTTTGCCAGGTCTGATCCGCGGATAATCTTGCGCACCGGCCTTTCTATAAGGTTTAGACTCATATAGAGCCGTTCCAGGTTCATAAAAGTTTGCGACTGGGCAATTGCTTTACCGCCCTCATCGCGGATCTCATTACGCCAGATACTGAGAACATTCAAGTTTTTCAAGTTTGCAGATTTCGCCAGGGCAATGGCCCCGGCATCCCCCATTTTGTTGGAGCATAAATACAGTTTTTTCAGATCGGTTAATTGCGGGCTTTCCGCAATCGCCAAGGCTCCTTCATCGCCGATCCCGGTACTGTCGAGATGGAGCTCCTGCAACCGGGGCAGTTGCTCTGAGCAGGCCACGGCCCGAGCCCCCTCAGGACCAATGGGATTGGAGTCCAGAAACAGAATCTCCAGGTTTTTCAGGTTGGGGGAACTGGCCAGCGTTTCGGCACCCTGGGGTCCGATATTATTGGCTTCCAGCATCAGGCATTTGAGACCTTTCAATAATTCGGCGTTGGCCAGAATTTTAGCCTCTTCATCGCCGATGATATTGTTGTTGAGGTAAAGTGAAGTAAGCCCGGCCAACCCTTTGACCTGGCCGAGGATTTCTATCGACTCCCCGCAAAGCTGGTTCTGGCTGAGAAAA
>DODH01000271.1 GCA_003545625.1 Nitrospina sp. | reverse complement strand
AAAGAGCAGGCCGGATGCGGTCATCGCTTTTCTTGAACGGATGAATATCTTAACTTTGATGGCGACGATAGGACTAAAGATACCTGTAATAGTTTCTGAAAGAAACCATCCTGTTTTTAACACCAGCAAGTTTCTGTCTTTATCGCGGCAAGCAGTTTATAAGATGTCGGCATGCTTGGTGCTGCAAACCCATGACGCGGGTGCTTTTTTTTCTTCCTCAATCCCAAAGAGCGTCATTCCCAACCCAATCCTGGTTCCTGAATATCCAGCACCGGTCTTGAAGTCCGAGGCAAGTTCGCAAACTCTAGTGGCGATGGGTCGACTTTGTAGTCAGAAAGGGTTTGATTTTCTCTTAAATGCCTTTGCTCCACTCGGTAATAAATTTCCTGATTGGGTACTGGAAATCTGGGGGGAGGGAGCGCAAAGGGGAAATTTGGAAAACTTACGCGATGAATTGGGTTTGCGGGAACGGGTTCGGTTTCCGGGTTTGACTAAAGAGCATTACAAAACTATGGCGGAGGCGGATATTTTTGTTTTGTCATCAAGGTATGAGGGATTTCCCAATGTGTTGGGCGAGGCCATGGCCTGCGGTTTGCCGGTCGTCAGTTTTGACTGTCCCTCTGGCCCGTCTGAAATGATTCAGGATGGAGTGAATGGTTTGCTGGTTCCGCCAGAAAATATTCAGGAATTGTCATCCTCGTTGGAGCGGTTGATGGCATCGGTTGAACTACGAAACACTTTGGGTGAGCAAGCCCGAAAAATAACAGAAAGCTACTCATTGGATAAAATAGTTCAGTCATGGGAAGAACTGATTGGTGAGGTTGTCAATGAACAAAAAATATAAAGCCCCAGAACCTCTATTAGAATTTCGCCGTCAACACGGATTTGTTCTGAAAAAATGTTGACCCTTTAAACGCTATTATTCAGGATTCTATTTCTTATGTGCGGTCTTGCCGGATTTTTCACAAAGACACCTTTAAAATCGAACTCCGAGGATTCGCTAAGAAAAATGGGCCAGTCACTGGTTCATCGTGGGCCTGATGATAAGGGGATTTGGATGGACCCGACTGCGGGAATTGGCCTGGCTCACCAACGACTTTCTGTTATCGATCTGTCCTCCGAAGGTCGGCAACCGATGATGTCTGCCAGCGGCAGGTATGTGATCGCTTATAACGGAGAGGTTTATAATTTTCTCGAATTGAGAAAAAAACTTGACCATGCAGGGGACTCTCATTGGCGGGGACATTCTGACACGGAAGTGATTTTGGCCGTCATTGAAAAATGGGGACTGCTCCAGGCTTTGACAGAATTTGTGGGAATGTTTGCTTTTGCTTTATGGGATAAGGAAAAACGGGTTTTAACTCTGGCCCGTGACCGTATAGGAATCAAACCGCTCTATTACGGTTGGATGGGCGACACGTTTTTATTTGGTTCGGAATTAAAAGCTTTGAAAGCGCATCCTGAGTTTGAGGGCAGGGTGGATCGGGAAGCACTTTCTCTGCTGATGCGTTTTAATTATATTCCCGCACCTCGCTCCATCTACCAGAATGTTTTCAAACTCCAGCCTGGAACATTCTTGTCGATTAAGGATGGAAAAGAGGAATCGACTTCCTATTGGTCCTTTGGAGAAATCGCTAGAAAGGGTGCCAGGGAGGGGTTTGACGGAACCCATGAAGAGGCAGTCGATCAACTGGACTCCTTGTTAGGGTCTGCAGTTAAACTCAGGATGGCTTCTGATGTTCCTCTGGGGGCATTTCTTTCTGGAGGAATTGATTCTTCCACGATTGTGGCATTGATGCAGAAACAAAGCCAACAAGCTGTTAAAACTTTTTCGATTGGATTTCAAGAAAAGAATTTTGATGAAGCACCTCATGCACAGAAGGTAGCCCGGCATCTGGGAACGGACCATACGGAGCTTTATGTTTCATCCCGGGAAGCATTGTCCATAGTTCCGCGTCTGCCCAACCTGTATGATGAACCTTTTGCGGACTCTTCCCAGATTCCGACTTTTTTACTTTCTCAGTTGACCCGCCAAAAAGTCACAGTTAGCCTTTCCGGCGATGGAGGAGATGAACTTTTCTGCGGCTATGACCGGTATTTTTCATGGAAAAAATTTTGGCGAAAATTCAGTTGGATTCCAGGGCCGGGCCGCAAACTTCTGGCAGGCCTTATTAAGGTTATTCCCGCCGAGCTATTGGACTCGACCGGGTCTGCATTTAACCATATGTTTGACAGCTATGGACGCATAGGAACTTTGAGCGAGCGTTTTAGCCGGTTGGGAAATGCTTTGGCAGTGGGAGGACCTGAAGGTTTTTATCTTCAGGGCATTTCCCACTGGGAGGGGCCGGGGTCTCTGGTGCTTGGAACCGCAGAACCGGACACTACTTTAAACCAAATTTATTCCTGGGGTGATTTCTCTGCTCCCGAAATGAAAATGATGCTTCTGGACGGTACGCATTATCTGCCGGATGACATTCTCACTAAGGTGGATCGTGCCAGCATGGGAGTTGGACTGGAAGCAAGAGTGCCAATGCTCGATCATCGTGTGGTCGAATTCAGTTGGAAGCTTCCTATGGCGATGAAAGTTCATGATGGACAATCTAAATGGATATTGCGGCAGGTGCTTAACAAATATGTGCCTCGAAAGCTAGTGGACCGCCCAAAAAAGGGTTTTGGTGTACCTCTTGACAGCTGGTTAAGGGGACCTTTGAAAGAATGGGCCGGGGATGTATTAAGTGAAACGACTCTTAGCCATGATGGTTTTTTAGACCCGGTTCCTATTCTGCGAAAATGGAAGGAACATAGTTCCGGCAATTATAACTGGCAATATTTTCTCTGGAATGTTCTATCCTTTCAATCCTGGCTCCACAACCGTTAAGACTATTACCTTAAGTTAAGGAACTTTATTGGATGCGTTTAAAAAATTTTTAAGGTGGCTGGAAGTTGACCGGGCCGTTATGTTTGCGGTACTTTCCAAAGTCTGGTCGCTCTTTGCCGCTCCCATTACCCTGCTTCTGATAGCGTATTTTCTGGTGCCAGAAGTTCAGGGCTTCTATTACACTTTCCTGAGTCTGATTGCTCTACAGTCATTTGTTGGGCTCGGATTTTATATTGTCATAACCCAATTTGCCAGTCATGAATGGGCAAACCTGAGTTTGGATGATGCAGGTTATATTTCCGGCGATGAAAAGGCGCGCCTGCGTTTGATCAGTTTGGGTCGCCTCGTTTTCAAATGGTATGCCTGGGCATCGGCTATTTTTGTTCTGCTTGTGGGAGCAGGGGGATACCTGTTTCTATCTCAGTCACCTGATCCCGGTATCTCTTGGAAAAGCCCCTGGTTTTTTTTGGTGGTGGTAGCGGGTTTGCAATTTTGGGCTTTGCCGTTCTTATCCCTGCTTGAAGGCTGTAATCAAGTTCATACAATTTACCGTTTCCGTTTTATTCAGGGGATTATTAGTTCCCTGGCCATCTGGCTGACCCTGTTATGGGATTTTGGATTATGGATGGCCGTTGTCGGGTTGGGGGCAGGACTTCTTAGCAGTCTTTATCTGCTATTGGTCTTTTATAAAAATTTCTTTCAGCCTTTTTTCACCATCAAACCGGAGGAGGGAATTCAATGGAGGGAAGAAATATGGCCCATGCAATGGCGCCTTGCCTTGGGCGGCAGTATGAGTTATTTCATGGTTTCAATTTATACTCCTGTCCTGTTTCATTATCACGGTCCGGTGGTTGCAGGACAAATGGGAATGACCTGGCAGTTGGTTGCCGCGTTGGGTTCATTGGCGATGGCGTGGGTGGCGACCAAGGTTCCGCGCTTTGGTATTCTGATTGCCCAAAAAAATTATGCAGAGTTGGATCGGTTTTTCTTCCGTACTTCAAGCATATCCATGGGAGTCATCAGTTTGGGCGCGGTGCTGTTATGGTTGTTGGTGTATGGATTAAATTATTTTGAACATCCTTTAGCTCAACGCCTGCTTTCCCCTTTCCCCTTTGGATTGTTTATTGCCGGAACTGTTCTGGGGCAGATTATACAGTGCCAGACTGCTTATTTAAGGGCGCATAAAAAAGAACCTTTTTTGATTTACGCTTTGGTTTATGGGTTTTCCAACGGCATACTGGTGTGGTTTTTGGGGAGCAGGTTTGGGGCCATTGGCGCGTCGGCAGGTTATTTGTTGGTGATGAGCCTGGTTGCTGTTCCTATGGCCAGTTATATCTGGATAAAATGCCGTAAAAAATGGCATGCGGATGAACCGCGTTGACGGGAATGCCTGTTTTTTTCAAATAGCGAAAGATATATGATAAGTAGAAAGCTAGAGCAAATATTATTTGCAGAAATTAATCTGAATTAATTATGGAAAATAATAAAAACTACAAGACTCTTGTCTGGGATCGGGAACTTCTGGAAAAATTTTGGGACTATGAGTCCCAGTTCCCGAAAAATTATTTTGCCTACTACGGTAGCGATGAAATCGTCAAACGCTTAAAACAGTTGGTCCCGTTGGGTTCGCATATAGTTGATTATGGGGGAGGGGCGGGTCTGATGACGGAAGCACTGCTTGATGCTGGATTCCGCGTATCTTTTGCAGACCATTCGCCAAGATCCATTGTTGAAGTGACCCGAAAATATAAGGATAGGCCGGGGTTCCTCGGTGCTTATCATGTTGACGACTTAAATCCACTGGAATCCTCTGCGGACGTGGTCATCATGATTGAATTGATCGAGCATTTGTATGATGAGCCTTTAAATCTGGCGGTCCAGCAAGCAGGAAAAATGCTGGGTCCTTCGGGAAAAATTTTTATCACCACGCCCAATGACGAGGACCTTGATGAAGGTCAGATTTACTGTCCGCAATGCGATCATGTTCGTCACCAATGGCAACATGTTAGAAAATGGGACTCGGATTCCCTCAAGAAGTTTTTGATTGAAAAGAATTTTGATGTGGAAAGCATTGATGCGGTGCATATGCTGGATAATATAAAAACTAGGGGCACCCTAAGACTTTTGATTAATAAATTTAAAAAGTTTGTCAAAATTGTGACCTCCAGCAAACCTGCGCGTTTGATTGCTGTGGTGACAAAGAACCGTTAGCCCATATATTACACTCTGTTAATTAGCTTCATTAATTCTGGTTGGTGCGCTTTGGCAATTCTTTCCATTTTTTAACCCGCCCGGTTACGTTGAACAAAATGCTTTTAAAGTTATTGCTTCTACTAATGGTTTTTCCTCTTTTCAATTCGGCTTTATGGGCGTTTGAAGCGGATTTTGAGGGTAGGTTAAAGGCGGGTAGTAGTTTTGTTGACAGTCCTTCCTTCCATAAAGATTTTGATAGTGAATTGGAGTTGCGACTGGGAGTGCTGGGAAACGTGATTGAAAAAGACGGTTGGGTTCTTGATTATGAGTTGTCTGCCGATGCGAAACAGGCGGATGGCCCCAGTGTGCAGTCGGGACTTCGCCGGGAAACGGAGGTGGATTTTTTCCGTGCATGGCTTCGCCTGGATAATGGAAAATTTAAAATCAGGGGTGGGCGGCAAAAAATTCTTTTCGGTTCCGGGACCATATATCGGCCGCTGGGACTTTTTGACACTCGGGATGTGACCGGTGTTGTCCCGGAGACTCGTGGGGTGGATGGTGTGCGTGCTACCCTGTTCCCGTCTGCGACGGCTCTTGTTGAAGGATGGCTGGTTCCGGCGAAAAAAAATAACGCCTTGATTTTCGGAATGCGTGGAGAGATGCTCCTGGGGGATATCGAAGCGGGAGCGGTGTTTCAATATCACCCGAAATCTGATTTGGAGGGTTTGCCGGGTTTCAATCAGGAAATGGTGCAGATAGGATATCATTTGAAAGGGGAAAAGGGACTTGGCTTCTGGAATGAAAGCCGTTTGGATGTTGAAATGGAGCCTTCTGCCCCGATTCAGTTCGATACGGTTTTGGGTGTGGACTATACTTTTGATATCGGTGAGGGACTGCATGTTTTGGCGGAATATTTTCTTACTACCCGGAAAAGGGATTTCAGTCTCTCTGACCTGAAGGGGCAACGAACCTTTCAGCAAATTGGTATTTCTCTCGACCAGCCGGTGGGAATTGATATTCAATGGCAGTTGTTTGGACTTTATGATTTGCGGGATGAAAGTTTTCAATTCGTACCGCAAATTGAATACGCGCTGACCGAAACTTTGTTTCTCTATCTTCATGGGCGGGTAGGAGGCACTTTAAAATCAGGAAAAAAAGATGGGCGCTTG
>DODH01000145.1:2621-7308 GCA_003545625.1 Nitrospina sp. | reverse complement strand
GACATTATAAAAAGCCAATTGGGGAATTATCAGGCCCACTTTATCATAGACTCCAGGAATAAAAATCGCGTCATAACTCAATTCCAGGGACACTTTTAATTTTTCAACATTATTCTCTGACCAATGCCCCATATCAACAATTGGACGGGATAATAAAGATGTATCACTAAAATCTTTTATTTGACCATCGTTCAACAATATTTCGCGGGCAATCTTTGTCAATTCATCATCCTCAACACCGCCTAACTGCAAAATCTGATTTTTAAAATCATTCTGGGAGCGCTCGTAACCGGAAACCGCAACCACTTCCCCTCCCAGAGCTTCCACTTCATTAATAAAGATATCCTTCAATTCCAATCCGAAAGGTTCAAAAGGATGAAGAACAGCAAATCTCCTCAAATGGAGAGTATTAACAGAATACTCCGCCAGGAATTTAGCCTGAATCTCCCGGGTCAAAGCATTGCGAAATATATAGGGATTCATATCCACCAGGCCCTGAGTTGATGCAGTCGGTGAAAATATGGGGATTTGATATTGCCGGGCAACCTCACCGGCGATTTTCACTTCGTCGCTCAACAGAGGCCCGATAATACCCACCATATTAGGCAACCCAGCCAATTCGGCTAAGACCCGTTTAACCGGCAGACTTCCAGAGTCCCTCACCTCCAGCCCCAGCTTTTCCCTGAATTGAAAGGGCAACTGGTTCACTGCAAGCTGAATTCCCTGTAATACCCTTTGTCCAGTCAGTGCTAGTTTTCCGGTCAGTGGAAGAACCACGCCAATTTTGATTTTGGCATCAGTCTCTTCCTTAATCTGGTTCAACCAACTTTCCACCTCAACTCTACGGGAATGTTTGGGGAAGGTTTCAATAAATTTCTCTATACTTGCCAGGTAATTAGCAATGTCCCCTGTCGCCCTGAAAGATGAGATTTTTCTCAATATTAAAAGGTCCACCGGAAAACCGTTACCAAATTTTTGAATTAGTGCTGAAACTTGGGCAATTCCAAGTTTTTCGTTAATCAGATTCGCAGTGACCTCGACAGCACGTTTACGGACTTCCTTATTTTCAATCTGACCAAAAACCTTTTTTAATTTAGAAAAAGCCTTTTCATAATTCATCCGGCTCCCATCAATCTGGGCCAAGCGAACCATAACCTCCCATTTACGCTTTTTATCCGGAGATGATCGCAAGACCTTTTGAAACAAGGCTTCTGCACGATCATAGTCCGCCAATTCATAATGGCAGATAGCCATGTTAAATCTTGCCGAATTTGCCAGAATGGAGCCCGGAAACTTTTGTAAAAAAATTTGGTAGAAGCGAACAGCTGTAGAAAAAGAAAGGTTGGACTGATCTATCCCACCCAGACGAAACAAAGCCAGATAACTTCTTTCCCCAGAGGGATTATGGGACAAGTAGTCATGGTAAAGTGGCTTGGCTCCAAGAAAATCTCCTGAATGAAACAAGTACTCGGCCTGCAAAAAAGGATCACCCGGTAAAGCAGGCTTGGCCTGCTCTGGGTTGTTCTCGGCTTCTTCTTGAGGCTCTGCATAGGCCAGCCCACAAACCGCAAGCACAAATATAAAATTAATTATTAGTGTTTTCATCAATCGCTAAAAGATGCCTTTACTCTTTATCTCTGGGTTTACCTTTTAATTTGTGTTTTTCAATCCGATATCTCATTGAACGAAAACTGAGATTTAATTTTTTCGCCGCCTTATTAATAATGCCATCAGAACGAATCAAGGCATTGGCAATCATTTTCTTTTCGATTTGATCCAGGGTTCTTTCAAGGTCAATATTATTTTGGTCCAGTTCAGGGACCTGGGTTTTATCGGGAGACAATTGCCCGAGAAGTTCATCCGGCAAACTGGTTTTGCGAATCCTTTCCTCTGTCTCCAGGACCACTGCCCTCTCAATGACATTTTCCAATTCTCTCACATTACCCGGCCAGGAATACTGTTCGAATACTTTCAAGGCATCCTGATCTATACCTTGCATATAGGTTTTAGCGTGCCGGGTGTTATACTTATTGATAAAAAATTCCACCAAATCCGGAATATCTTCTCTACGTTCCCTTAAAGGTGGAAGGTGAATAGGAATGACATTCAACCGGTAATATAAATCCTCGCGGAAGGATTTCTGTTCCACCAAATCCGAAAGATTGCTGTTTGTCGCCGCGATGATTCTTAAGTCCACAGGAATGGACTGGGTACCTCCTAGTCGCATGATTTCATGTTCCTGCAAAACCCGCAACAGTTTCACCTGTGTCGATAATGGGGCATCGCCCACTTCATCAAGGAAAAATGAGCCTTTATTCGCGGATTCCATCAATCCCAGCTTCAAGGAATCAGCACTGGTGAAGGCTCCTTTTTCATGCCCGAACAATTCACTTTCAAGAAGGTTTTCCGGCATGGCTCCACAATTGATGGAAACAAAGGGATAGTTTTTTCTAGAACCGTTAAAATGGATGGCTTTAGCGATGAGTTCTTTGCCCGTACCACTTTCACCCGTGATTAAAACAGTCGCACTACTTTGGGCAACTTTGTCCACTAGATCGAAAATTTTCTGTATCGGTCCGGATTTCCCTATTATATTTGCAAGCTGAAAGCGGTCATTTAATGCAGTTTTTAAAAAACGGTTTTCCTCGGTGAGCTTTTTCTTCTCCAAAGCGTTCTTGACGATTAGCTGGATGTCCTCGATTTTGAATGGCTTGGAGATATAATCGTAAGCACCCTTTTTCATAGCGGTCACGGCTGTTTCGGCGGAAGCATAAGCCGTCATCATTACAACGGGCGTATCGGGGAGGATTTTTCGAGCCGCATCCAAAACATCTATTCCATTGGAGCGCCCCATGCGGATATCGGTCAGAACCAGATCGAAACTATTTTCACGGATCAGCTTGATGGCTTTTTCGACACTGGGAGAGGTAACAACCTGATAACCTTCCTCTTCAAGCATAATTACCAGGAAGTCCCGTAAACTTTTTTCATCATCCACAATCAGAATGGAACTCATACCGTTATTTTATCGCCCTTCCTACCTGCAAATCAACCGCCGGCGAACCGCCGGAGGCAGATTGCAAAAGCTCGTCAAGCCGAGAGTATCGTTGCCAGCAATAAAACGCTATTGCAAGCTAGTCCAGCGAGTTATGCTCTTCATTTGCCTTCATACCCCAGTTATATCTTCTTCATTAAATTTCATGCCCCGCATGGGGTAGAATGGGGTATCACGCTGGTGGCCCCACGCCTAGTGGCGGTCAAAGGTTTCTGCGTAGAGTTTTAGCCGCAGGGCATTGAGTTTTATGAATCCCTCTGCGTCATCCTGATTGTAGCCATGACTTTCTTCGAAGCTTGCTATATTCTGGTTATACAGCGATTTTTCAGCTTTTCGACCTAGGACAACACAATTGCCCTTATACAATTTCAGCCGGACCTCCCCGGTAACATTCACCTGGACTTGGTCAACAGTTTGCTGAGCCAGCTCCCTTTCAGGAGAAAACCAAAAACCGTTATAAATCATTTTGGCATAGGCGGGAATCAGAGAATCACGCAAAAAAGTAACCTCCCGGTCCAGAGTAATGGATTCAATCGCCCGATGGGCCTCGTGCAAAATCGTTCCACCCGGCGTTTCATATACTCCACGCGACTTCATCCCCACAAAGCGGTTCTCGACAATATCAATACGGCCGATTGCATTTTCTCCCCCGAGCTGGTTGAGACGCTCCAACAAAGTTGCAGGGCTCATCCTTTCTCCGTTAACAGCAACCGGATTCCCCTGCTCGTAGGT
The DNA here is from genome assembly GCA_003545625.1 of Nitrospina sp. Next base: position 3,521 of record DODH01000145.1, on the reverse strand, counting down.
AATCTCTATAATGGTTGCTTTATCAGGGGCCGCCTCCGGGGAAACTGACAATAAAAACATGTCGTCATGTGGCTCGTACCAAGGGTCCTCCAGCACTCCTCCCTCATAACTGATGTGAAACATATTACGGTCGGTACTATATGGTTTGTCCTTGGTAACAGGAACGGGAATCCCGTGCGCCGTTGCATAATCGATCAACGCCGTTCTAGAGGTAAGATCCCATTCACGCCAGGGAGCGATGATCTTTATTTCGGGATTAAGCATATGGTAAGCCAGCTCAAAGCGGACCTGATCGTTCCCCTTGCCCGTTGAACCATGCGATACTCCATCTGCCCCCTCCATTTTCGCAATGCGAATCTGCTCCTTGGCAATCAAGGGGCGTGCAATGGAGGTACCTAAAAGATAGTTGTGCTCATAAAACGCATTGGCCCGAAGCATGGGAAAGATAAAATCCTTAGCAAATTCCTCACGCAGGTCTTCGATATAAACCTTACTGGCCCCAGTTGCCAAGGCTTTCTCTCTAACCGGGTCCAACTCCTGGCCCTGCCCCACATCGGCCGCAAAAGCGATGATTTCACAACCATATTTTTCCTTCAGCCATTTGATAATAACGGAGGTGTCCAGTCCACCTGAATAGGCCAACACAATTTTCTTAACTTTATTTCCCATAACTACTTTCTTTCAAGGTTTAAAAATTTAAGATCCCAATAATCATCAATAAATATTGCCTACGGCATATTGGGCGGCCCCTAGCAACGGGGCGGTTTCATCTATCACCACTTTCACAGGAATTTCCGAGAGATATTTTTCAAACCTGCCTTTCGCAAGAAACGCCGCCATAAAATTCCCCTCTTTTAATAATGGCAAGATCTTGGGAGCAATGCCTCCGCCTAAATAAAC